>CAUGNZ010000010.1 GCA_959601045.1 uncultured Collinsella sp. | reverse complement strand
GTGGTCACGACGACATTTGCCTCACCTTTGGGCGAAATCTTGCTTGCCGCTGATGGCCGCGGTCTGACGGGGCTTTGGTTTGAGGGGCAGGAGCACTTTGGCTCTACGCTGCTCAAAGAAGATGCGGAGCACGTTGAAGGTGCCGATGCGGTTTCTGGTGCCGGTGGGATGTCTTCGGTGAGTCCGGCAAATGGTGCGGCTTCTTCGGTGCTTGAGCGTTCTTGGGCTTGGCTGAATGCGTATTTTGCGGGGCAGGAGCCTCGGTTTACGCCGCCGTTGCATATGATTGGTACGGCGTTTCAGCGCGAGGTTTGGTTTGAGCTGCTTTCAATTCCGCGTGGCGAGGTCGCTACATATGGTGAGATCGCCCAGCGTGTTGCGGCTCGACATCGTGTGCCGGGAAACGAGGCACCCGTTGTGTCTCCTCGTGCGGTGGGGGCTGCGGTTGCGCGCAATCCCATTTCGATTATCGTGCCGTGCCATCGCGTGGTTGCCGCCGACGGCTCGCTTAACGGATATGCCGGCGGGCTTGATCGCAAGGAGTGGCTGCTTCGGCTTGAGGGCGCGTACGAGGAATAACGTTCGAGCACTTTGCTTAGCCAAGACGCCGTGAAAGAAAGGGATGCGCTTTCCGAATGGCGTCCCAAACGGAAACCGTGTCCCGGAATACAGCCTTAGAGTGGGACGCCGTTTCCGGTTGAGACCACTTGCTTGGACATCTTTCTACGCCCGCTTCTGCAGGGCGTAGATCGACTTATCCATGTTGAACAGGTAAGCCACGACGCAGACAATAAAGAACTTCGGCAAGTCGCCAAAGCCGAAGACTTCGCAGCCAATAAGGATCGGCGCGAGCAGCGTATTGGTGGCGCTGCCAAAGACGGCTGCGCAGCCCAGCGCGGCGCAAAACGCGATGGACATGCCGAGTTGAGCCTCGTTATGGCGACATCTGGGTAACAGAAAGGCCCGCGTTCCTCAGAGGCAAGATAGGCAATTCTGCTTCTGAGGTAGATCTCAATTCTGCCGACCGCATCAAACATTAACTGCCGGAGGGCTCGGTCAAATTCATACGTGTAGATGATGGTTTCGAATGCTGTGCCTTCGCGAAAGATGGTAATCCCGGACTTGCATTTGGTTTTGTAGGGAAACCAGTAGGCCGACAGTCTGTAGTGGTCGACTTCGACCAAAGCTCGCTCGAGTTCGCTTTGATCAGAGCACTTAAGACCCTTGTTTTCTGTCAATAGTGCTATTTGTTCGTTGATGGATATCCGCGACTTCCGGTATTTCATTTAAGCCTCTTGATAGAAAAAGAGCTGGAGTTGCGCATCGTTGAGAGGCTTTCCAGCTTTAGCAAAACAAACTTATAAGATGCGACGGGCCGCGTCAGGATAATTACCGGACGGCCTAGGAGGCGGCTGGTTGGCTGGCTTAAAACCTAGCGCGTGAAATGACGCTCCATGCTATTCGGCGCGCTTGATAGGATGACGAACCACAGTCTTAAGTTTCTCCGGTGCACATTTGCGCGGATCGGAGAGATAGATTTCGTGATGGAAACGGGTGTCTGAGAAGTCGGGGACATAGCCCTGCTCGGTCGTGTATTCATTCATAGCGTTTACGGTCGCCGGTTCGTTGTCGTAGGGCCCGGTGTGCATGCATTGAACGCAGAGACCCTCGTCAACTTTAAGCAGCTCGACGGCAGAAAAGTCCAGTTTCTTTTTGGTCGTGGCTTCCGCGACTGCCCAGTCAAAGACATCTAGGGTGACGAAATCGGGCAGGCGGATGCACGAGATAAAGTTGAAATCGTCCTTGCGTACATAATCGATGTCGCCGCTCGGGGAGTCTTGCCACCAGAATCCCTCGAGCGGCGGTACTACAAAGTCGAAATAGCCCTCGATACTCCTTGAGCCTTTCTTCGACATCTTGACGGTATAGGCGATGCCGTAAAGCAGTGGCAGGGCGTTTTGATACTCGCCACCTTCGGTATTTGGGTCGCCCTTTCCGCGAACGGCAACGTAGCTCATAGGCGGGACAGTTACGATACTCGGCTTGCTTGCAGGTTTGTAGAGCTCCTTGCATTCCTTCTTAAAGTCGAACGCCATGTTGGCCGCCTTTCTGCGTATTGGCCTACTTAGATAGTGGAATCATATCATAGAAACGAACAGCTGTTCGAATGATTCGGCTGACAGATAGAGATGCGTGCGTTGTGTTTGGCGGTCGGCCTGACCCCGTCGATGATTTCTCTGCCTCCCCGGCGCCTCATCTATGGCTGTCGTTTCCCCATATAAAACCTGCCAAAATGAACCTGTCCCTTTTTGGTCGGCGTGAAATGGGTAATACTAAAGAGTTATCCGACCAGATGGGAACCGATCGATGGCCTATATCGAATTCAAAGACGTCATCAAAGCATACGGCGAGGGCGATGCCCGCATCCATGCGCTCGACGGCGCGAGCTTTACCGTTGAGCGCGGTGAGCTCGCCATTATCCTGGGCGCTTCGGGCGCCGGCAAGACTACGGCGCTCAACATCCTAGGCGGCATGGATACGGTAACCTCCGGCTCCGTGACAGTGGACGGGCGCGACGTGAGCTCTGCCAACGAGGCGCAGCTTGTGGAGTACCGCCGCGCCGACGTCGGCTTTGTCTTTCAGTTCTACAATCTGGTTCCCAACCTGACGGCGCTCGAAAACGTTGAGCTTGCAGCTCAGATCTGCCCCGATTCGCTCGATGCCGAACAGACGCTTCGCCAGGTTGGCCTGGGCGAGCGCCTCGCCAACTTCCCCGCGCAGCTTTCGGGCGGCGAGCAGCAGCGCGTGGCCATCGCCCGCGCGCTGGCAAAGAACCCCAAGCTGCTCCTGTGCGACGAGCCCACGGGCGCGCTCGACTATAAAACCGGCAAGCAGATCTTGCAGCTGCTGCAGGATACCTGCCGCAAGCAGGGCATCACGGTCATCATCATCACGCACAACTCCGCGCTCGCGCCTATGGCCGATCGCCTGATCCGCTTTAAGAGTGGTCGCGTGGAGAGCGAGACGGTCCAGCAAAATCCCGTGCCGATCGAGACGATCGAGTGGTAGCGCCCATGGATCAGGACCGCCAAAACAGCCAACGCTGCGACGCGCAGAACACGGAGCGCGAGCAGGATTTTACGACCTACCGCACTGCCCAAAGCTCAAACGATATGGTGCCGACGGTGTTCCGCCGTGGCATCTACCGCACAATCCGCGGCAGTCTTAAGCGCTTCTTGTCCATCGTGGTCATCACCGCGCTTGGCGTGAGCGTGATGTGCGGCCTCAAGGCGGGTTGCGAGGATCTGTGCGATTCGGTCGACGCTTACTTTGACCAACAGAATGTTTATGACATCAACGTGCAGTCGACCTATGGTCTGACCGATGACGATCTTGCTGCGATCCAAGAGGTCGATGGCGTCGAGACGGCCGAGGGCATCTATACCGAGACCGCCTACACCGCCGTGGGTACAACGCGCGAGCGTGTCGTCGTACAGAGTCTCTCCAAAGAGAATATTGACCAACCGGTGCTAGTGCGCGGCGATCTGCCCGAGCGTGCCGGCGAGGTCGCGGTGACCTCACGTTTTTTGAAGGCTTCGGGCAAGAAAATCGGCGATACGGTGAGCTTTGCCGCCAACGATGCGAGCTCGTCGAACCAAAGCGCCAAGGACCAGTTTGCCGATGGGGACTACACCATCACGGCCGAGGTTCTCGACCCCACCGACGTGAGCTCCGACTCGACGGTCAACGCCTTCCGTTCCGCCTCGGCCGCGGACTACAAGTTCTACGTGAGCGAGGATGCCGCGACATCTTCTTCCTACTCCGCGGCTCACGTGACCGTCGAGGGGGCTAAGAGCCTCAATTCCTATTCGGATGCCTACACGACAAAGATTAACGAGGTCAAGGGCAATATCGACAAGATCCGCGACGGGCGCGAAAAGGCACGCGCTCAAGAGTTGACGGTCGATACGCCGGCAAGTTTGGATGCGGCAGAGCGCCAAGCGAATATGCTCTTTGGGATTGAACAGGACAACATCAATCGTATGGCCGAGGACAGCGAGGAGCGCGTTCAGGCCCAGGCCGACTTGGACCAGCGTCGCGCCGCCGCCGACCAGCAATTCGCCGATGCCCGCGCCGAGATTTCCGACCTTGGCGAATGCACCTGGTACATCCAGGACCGCGGTAACATCGCAAGCTACTCGAGCGTCGAGAGCGACAGTTCTTCGATCGAGGCCATCGCCACGGTGTTCCCGTTCATCTTCTTTATCGTCGCCGTGCTCATCAGCCTTACCACCGCCACGCGCATGGTCGAGGAGGAGCGCACGCTCATCGGCCTGTACAAGGCGCTCGGCTATTCACGCGGGCGTATCCTGTCCAAATATGTGGACTACTCGCTGTGGGCGTGTCTGATCGGCGGCGTGCTCGGCAACATCATCGGATTTGTGGGCCTGCCGCTGTTCCTATTTACGGTGTTCGACGACATGTACTCGCTGCCCCAGATGCTGCTTTCGTACGACATCGTGTCATCGCTTGTGTCGGTCGCGCTGTTTGCCGTGGGCGTGGTGGGCGCCACGATTATCGCCTGCCGCCACGAGATGGCCGAGACCCCGGCCTCGCTCATGCGCCCCAAGGCCCCGCGCGCCGGCTCGCGTATCTTGCTCGAGCGCATCGGCTTTATCTGGCGCCGCATGGGCTTTTTGAACAAGGTGGCTGCGCGCAACCTGTTCCGTTACAAAAAGCGTGCCTTTATGACCATCTTCGGAATTGCCGGCTGCACAGCGCTCGTGATCTGCGGTATAGGCATCCGTGACACGTCGGTGGCGCTTTCGCCCAAACAGTACGGGCATATCACGCGCTACGACCTCCTGGCGGTCGCCAATCCCGACGATTTTTCGCGGACGTGCGCAGCGCTGGATGAGCGCAGCACAGCCAAGGATTCCAATGTAGCAGTGACTTCGACGCTGCCGATTATGACCGACAACGTTACCTTTACATTTGGCGGCAAGAGCGAGACCGTGCAACTGATCGTGGTGCCCGATGACCGCGCGAACGACCTGGACGACTACGTTCGCCTTGAGGACGAGTCCAAAGAACCACTCGCCCTGCGCGACGGGGATGTGTATTTGAGCAAGAGCTCTCAGCTGGTGCTGGGGATCAAGCCGGGTGACACGGCTCACGTCCAGGATTCGTCGCTCAATGTTGCCAAGGTCAAGGTCAGCGACATTTCGCTTAACTATCTGGGTAACACGCTCTATATGACGCAGAGCACCTATGAACGCGCGTTCGGTCGAAGCGCGCGCCTCAACGGCATCCTTGCGCTGCTTAAGGGTTCGTCGGCCGATCAGATTGCGTTTACCAACCGTCTGAAGAGCGACGGTTGGATTACGCTATCGAGTACCGCCGAGCATTGGGAAAACTATGAGGCAAACTTTACGATTATCAATTCGGTCGTGGTGCTTGTGACCTTTATGGCGGCGTGCCTGTCGTTTGTGGTGGTGTTTACGTTGTCCAACACGAATATCTCGGAGCGCGAACGCGAGCTGGCGACCATCAAGGTGCTGGGCTTCCGCCGTGGCGAGGTACACCACTACGTTAACAAGGAGACGCTGATTTTGACGGCGATTGGTGCCGCGCTGGGCGTGCCGCTGGGTGGCCTGCTTGCCGAGAGCTTTACGTACATTCTGCAGATGCCGTCGCTGTACTTTGACGTTGAGGTCGAGCCTCTGAGCTACGTGCTGTCCGTTCTGCTTGCCTTTGCCTTTACGTTTATCGTCAACCTCGCTACCAATCGCACCCTCAATAAGATCGACATGGTCGGCGCCCTCAAGAGCGCCGAGTAACCTGCCAAAAAGGGACAGGTTTATTTTGGCAGGTTTCATCTGGGCGAACGCCGGACAACCATTAGGTGGCCCGGCGTTCGCCCCGTTTTGCTGGGGATGTTTGTCGCTCAGTGCTCTTACTGGCCAATCCAGTGTTGCGCATAACTCTTAATGTCCTCGGTAAAACCGTCAAGGTCGTCAAGGGTGATCACGCTGTCGATAAGCAAATTGGCTATCTCGCGGTGCATTGTGCTGCGGCGAATGTCGTTTGCAATTACGCCTGAGGACAGCTTATCTCTATTGAGGCGCTCTTCTAGTGCCCAAAATCTACTGGACGCTTCGCTGTCGCCGTTCAGCATCTCAACGTACTGGGCGATGAGCTTTTCCATATAACGTTCTTGCCATTGAGGAAGCATTTTCTTAAACAGCTTCCAGTCGCTTTCGGCTACGTCGCGCATATGTCCTCCGCTCGTCAAACGGGCTTTCCATTTGCCTTTCATTCTATTTGGTTTTCGCTCCCGGGCGTGGATGAGAGGCTCTCTTTAGCCTTTGAGATTGGGCTTGAATGGGTCGTATGCCACAAAACGGGCCTGTCTACTACGTTTAGTTGGATACCCTCAACCATGCCGGGAAAACGAAAAATAAAACCGCAGGTAGAAGGCCTGTCAGTTTTCGAAAAAGGCGGTCATGGTTGGCCCCATCGAGTTAAACGTAGTAGATGACCCCTTTTCGTGGCGGACCATCAAACGAACGCCGACGTTTGTGCCGTAGCCGCTCCGATCGTTCGTAAGTTGCGGTGGAATAGTTCCTTAATTCGACTACTCAAGGCTCAAACCGGAACTATATCACCGCAACTTAGGAGGGATGGGCGGGGGAGTACTAGCTGGGTGCTGCTGTCGGACTGGGATGGTTTAGGCTCGCTCGCGATGCTTCCATTGTTTACGGCACCAATGCATGAGTGCTTTTACGACCGGGATGGTGATGAGTATTACCCAGGCGGGATGGGGTTGCTCCAGACAGAGCCACATGTAGAGGAACCATGCCTCGGCACTGACTGAATAGACGACATCGATCAGCTTAGATAAGCGGCGTTGGTCGATAAAGTCGCCAAGCGCGTAATAGACGGGAATCAAAAAGACGAGGAAGAGTCCCGTAGCCCATGTGCTGTAGACAATGCCGAGCACCAGATAGGCGAGAGCGACAAGTGCGGGGAAGGGAAACTTGTTCCACGCACGACCGACCTTGGTGTGGAAATGCTTGCCATGATGGTCGAGCTTGTCGTGTGCTTCCTTCCAGCTGGAAAACGTCTCACCGTCGATGGTGACGGTGCCGTCGTCATTGGTACGCACGCTATGTCCATCGTCCTCAAGCGTATCGATATGCACGCCGCCCGGCCCCACATGCACCTCTTCGCCCTTGCGCCCGTTGGTCACATGGATGCCACTCCAGCCAACATGGACCTCTTCGCCTTTGTTGGGATCGATAACGTGGATGCCGCGCGCGAGGGAAATATCGACAAGTGGCTTATCGCCGCAATCAGCGTGCACAGTAGAAGCCTCAGCCTCATCTGAAGCTTTGGTGCTGGCGTTGCTGTTCTGTGCCTCATCATCAGCTTGCGAGTTATCAGTGCTATCCACCGCCTCCCCATACAACAGCTCATCCAGCGACACGCCATACAGCGCGGCGAGCGCAATAAGGTTATCGGTATCGGGCGAGGATTCGCTGCGCTCCCATTTACTGACAGCCTGACGACTCACACCCAGCTGGGCGGCAAGCGCCTCCTGAGAAAGCCCGGCAGCCTTGCGGCGATCAACGAGCCGCTGCGCCATCGCAAGATCCATGGTGGTTCCTTTCGTTTGATGGTCGAATCGAATGAGCCGAGTATGCCGAGAACAACCGGTAGCGACCACCATTTCTAGTTAGAATCTGCTCCGACCCTACCGCAACTACCGGTAGCAACCCCTAACGACCAGCCATTTCAGGACAAATGTCAGTGCTACTCTCAGCTAAGAGCCTGCAACATCCCAAAATCTCAGCCCAGGCACCCGCAGCAAGAAGACGAATAGCCTCGGCCTCCCTAGTTACCGCAGGAGGCCCCAGGGCTTACCTCCCAAATCTTTCCGCAGGACGGAAGGACCCCGCCGCGCGAAGCGCGCAGCGGGGTCCTGACATGTCCGAGGACGATTTGGGAGGTAAGCCCTGGGGCCTCCGATGAGAGCAGTTCCAGCCGAGGCTATTCGTCGCCGAAGCTGATGCCCAACGCCTTGGCCTCGCGCACCAGATCGCTCTGGGGGTCGACATACTTGAGCTTGCCGGCGACCTCCTCGAGCGGCATGTGGCACATCTTGCCGTCGCGCAGGGCGATCATGTAACCAAACTCGCCGCGCAGGCAGCCAAGCGCGGCCTCGACGCCGCACTGGGTCGCAAAGATGCGGTCCTGAGCGTCGGGCTGACCGCCGCGCTGCGTGTGGCCGGGGATGGCGACGCGGGTCTCGCGACCGGTCTTGGCCTCGATCTCCTTGGCGATGTCGTAGACGATCGACGGGCTCGTACGCTCAGCGAGCTTCTTCTTGTACTCCTTCTTGGACAGCGCCGCGTCCTCCTTGGAGATAGCGCCCTCGGCGACGGCTACGATCGTAAAGCGGCTGCCGGTCTCCATGCGATGCTCGATGGTCTTGATGACGTTATCCATGTCATAGGGGATTTCGGGAATCAGGATGACGTCCGCACCGCCCGCGACGCCGGCGTACAGCGGGATCCAGCCAACCTTGTGGCCCATGATCTCGATGACAAACACGCGGCCGTGGCTCGAGGCAGTAGTGTGGATGTCGTCGATGCACTTGGTGGCGACGTCGATGGCGCTCGTAAAGCCAAACGTCAGCTCGGTGCCCCAAGTGTCGTTATCGATGGTCTTGGGCAGGGCGATAACGTTGAGGCCTTCTTGGCGCAGGCGGTTGGCGGTCTTGGTGGAGCCGTTGCCGCCCAGCATAAACAGGCAGTCGAGTTGCAACTTGTGATAGGTGTGGACCATCGCGGGCACCTTCTCGACGCCGTCGGCCTCGGGAGTATCCAGGCGCTTGAACGGCGTACGGCTCGTGCCCAGGATGGTGCCGCCACGGGTGAGGATGCCGCTAAAATCGGCGGGCGTCATAACGCGGAACCTGCTGTAGATAAGGCCCTGGTAGCCGTCCTCAAAACCGTAGATCTCGATAGGCTCTTCGCTATTGGTCATGAGTGTTTTGACGATGCCGCGCATGGTGGCGTTGAGCGCCTGACAGTCGCCGCCACTGGTAAGAAGACCGATCCTGAGCATGATGAATCCTTCCGGGCAAGTTATAACATGCGCATAAGTTTACCCCCGCACACTGTTGATACGGGGATAAAACGTGTTAGCTCAAATGTATAGAAATGTAAGTAACGTCAGGCGAGCGTAAGGACGACGGGCCTGGCTCCTTACAACGCGAAGGCGTCGACGTCGCCCCAATGGCGGCGCAGCGTGATGGCGGCAGCGGGCTCGGTGTTGTCAAAGACGACCGACCACTGCGTGTTGCTGGTGATGTCTTCCGGATTGGGCTCTTGCGCTGCAGCGCGTAGGGCCTTCCAAGCGACTGCCTCGTCCTGGGCACCGGCATGGGCGTCGAGGACATCGGCGATTGCGACGGCGCGTTCCTTGCCATGGCCCAGCTCGCCATTCTTTTGGTTGGGCAGCACTTCGTCGCCATAGCAGGCGTAGAAGTTCGTAACCTGGCGTACAGGAGTCGCTTTGAAAGCGCGGTCCTGATCGCGCGGATCCCACTCTACTACGCGCGCGTCACCAGCGGCGTCGTTGATAAAGAAGTGGTAGTCGCGTCCGGCCATGGCGTGCATGTCGTAGGCAGAAAGCAGGTTGACGGCCTCTTGCGTGGTGGCGGCACGGTCGAGCACCAGACGGATGGCGAGCGAGGTATTGATGACGGGGCGTTGCGTGTCCTGGTCACAGGGCTTGGAATCCAGAGTGAGTACGGCAATGGACACGCCACATTCGTTGACGCCGTCGAGCTGGGCAAACGGGCCCATCAACGCCGCAGCGCGTCCGCCGACGGAGTCAAGCGGAGTGTTATCGCCCAGGTTGTTAAGGGCGGCAAACCCGATGGAGGCATAGCCGCCGCGTGGGTGATTGCGCACCAGCAGCGCCGAGGTGTCGTCCTTAAAGTCGTAATTGCGACCGGTGCGCACGCGGCCTTCGGCATCTACGGCGACAAAAGCGCTGCAGGCAAACTGGGGCGCCTGGACATGTGCCGGCACACCGGGCAGCACCTGTGCCACCACGGCATCGATGTAGGCCTGGTCGTCGCGCACGCCAGTGGCGATGATGCGATCAAGATCGTAGTCGTAGGCAATGTCGATTGCGTACAGGTCATAGCCATCCGCGTAGCCGGTCAAGCGTTTGAGTGACGCGGCGGACTTGATTTGTTTGTGATAAACGATACCGGTGGCAGCGGCAAGGCCGACGGCGACTCCCGCGACACCGCAGGCGATGGCAATGTTACGTGGCTTCATGACGGCTCCTTTCGTCCTGTTAGCGTAATTGTCGCAAAAGGAGTGCGGGCATGATGGCTCAACTTGGCGAGCGGCGCGGGATTAAACATGGAATGAAAGGCACGGCACTGGCGCGGCGGGGTATGCTGGAGGGGACCATCAACCCAGCGAAAGGGGAGAGCATGACGGATCAGGAAACGCCCGAGCGCGCGCATGTGACGGCCGACGATATCGAGGCCGCCAACGACCTCATCGACTTTATCGAGGCATGCCCCAGCATGTTCCATACGGCGGCGACTATTATGGCCGAGCTCGACGAGGCGGGCTTTACCTATCTGCCCGAGAACGCGGCGTGGGACATCGAGCCGGGCGGGCGTTATTACACGCAGCGCAACGCCTCGAGTGTTGTTGCCTTTAAGGTGGGCGAGGACCTGGCCGCGACGTGGGGTGAGGACGGTGTTGCCGGTGACTATCATTTTCAGCTCACGGCGTCGCACAGCGATTCGCCGACGTTTAAGGTCAAGGCCGTGCCCGAACTCGACGGCGCGGGCGAGACGCTGCGCCTGAACACCGAGGCATACGGCGGCATGATCGACTACACCTGGTTCGATCGCCCGCTGGCGCTCGCGGGCCGCGTGTTGGTGCGCGAGGGCGACCGTATTGAGAGCCGCCTGCTCGCCACCGAGCGCGAGGTCGCTATCATTCCGAGTCTTGCTATCCATATGAACCGCGGCGTTAACGAGGGCTTTGCTCCCAATCGCGCCGTCGACCTGCGCCCGCTCATCAGCGCTGGTGACCTTAAGCAGGGCGACTTTGACGCCCTGATCGCCGACGAGCTGGATGTTGAGCCCGAGCAGATTCTGGGCCGCGACCTGTTCCTGGTCAACCGCCAGGATGCGCGCATTTGGGGCTGGGCCGACGAGTTTATCTCGACGCCCAAGCTCGACGACCTGGCCTGCGCCTACACCTCGCTGCAGGCATTTTTGGGTGCTGAGAACGCACACGACGTTTCGGTCTTTTGCTGCTTCGATAACGAGGAAGTTGGCTCCGAGACCAAGCAGGGAGCCATGTCGACGTTCTTGGCCGATGCGCTGCGCCGCATCAACGGATCGCTGGGCTTTGACGACGAGTCGTACCACCGTGCGCTTGCCGCTTCGATGCTCGTGAGCTGCGACAACGCGCATGCCGTGCACCCCAACCACGCCGAGAAGTGCGACGCCCGCAACCAGGTTGTGCTCAACGGCGGTATCGTCATCAAGGAAGCCGCCAACCAGCACTACTGCACCGATGCCTTTAGCCGCGCGGTGTTCCAGGCCATCTGCGATGACGCCGACGTGCCCACGCAGGCCTTCGCCAACAAGAGCGATATGGCCGGCGGCTCCACGCTCGGCAACCTGTCGAACATGCAGGCGAGTATGCACGCCGTGGACGTGGGCCTGCCGCAGCTGGCCATGCACTCGAGCTACGAGACCGGCGGCGTGCGCGACGTGATGTACGCCATCCGCGCCCTCACCGCCTTCTACGAGCGTGACCTCCATATCAACGGCACCGAAAGCGTGGAGCTCTAAAACCTGCCAAAAAGGGACAGGTTTATTTTGGCAGGTTTTATCTGGGCAAATGCCACAACGCCAACGGCAAGACGGAACTGCTAAGGCTTGCAGATGAAGCCGACGCCAGCGAAACGCCGCAGGTAGAGCGCACGCCAGCGAGAGTCCGCCGTTTGAGCCAAGGTGCCGTGAAATGAAAAGGCGCTGACCTTCTGGTCGCGCCTTTGAAATTGAACGGCAGATTGGCCAAACGGCGGAACCTAAGGGCGCAGCGTCGAGCAGTTCCGGCGTTTGGTAAAACGCCGGAACAAGTTAGTGTTCGATCCAGCAGCGCAGGGTTTCGCCGGCTTGCAGGTGACGTAGATTCTCCGCGGCGATGTCGACGACGTTGTTGAGCGTGGCGGCTAGGTGGAACCAGCCAGAGACGTGCGGCGTGATGAGCATGTTGGGCGCGTCCCACAGCGGGCTTGTCGCGGGCAGGGGCTCGGGGTCGGTGACGTCGACCGCGGCGCCGGCAAGATGTCCCGACTCCAGGGCGGCAACCAAGTCGTCGGCGACCACAAGATCGCCGCGGCCGCCGTTGGCAAAGAAGGCGCCCGGCTTCATCGCGGCGAAGAACTCGGCATTCGCAAGACCGCGGGTCTCGGGCGTGCTGGGCAAAAAGGATGCGACGACGTCGGCCTCGGCCAGGCGCTCGGGTAGGGCGTCCATACCGTCCATATCCTCAAACACAATGGGATAGACGAGCGGATGACGCTTGATGCCGCGGACGTGCGCGCCCATGCTGCGGCAGAGCGTGGCGAAGTGACCGCCGATATCGCCCGCGCCCAGCACCAGCACGTTGGCGTTTTTGAGCGAGGTGACCGGCCCCAAATCCTCCCAGCGATGCTGGCGCTGCAAGTCGTGATAGCCGGGCAGGCGCTTCATCATGGAAAGGACCATGGCAAACATGTGCTCGCTCACGGCCTGGCCGTAGGCGCCCACCGAGCAGGAAAGCTTAGCGTCGGCCGGCACGGTGCCGGCGGCCAAGTAATCGTCATAGCCCGCGGTCTGCAGTTGCAGCAGCTGGAGATGTTCGCATGCGGTAAGCAGGGCAGGGTCTATGTTGCCCAAGATCACGTCGGCGTTGGCGACTTGTTCACGCTTGATGGCGTCGGCGCTCGTGTAGATAAAGTCCTCGCCCGGAGCGCTCGACTCAAGAATTGCGCGATGGCGGTCGTTGACGGGCAACAAAACCAGGATGTTCACAAGCAGTCCTCTCCGCTCGACCTACCAAAAAGGGACAGGTTTATTTTGGCAGGTTTTATCAGGCAAAACGTTCAATTAAAACGCCGGGCGCTCATGGACGGTTGTAAGTCCATGAGCGCCCGGCGTCCGTGCGGCTACCAGCTGAGCAGCTCGTAGCCGTCCTCGGTCACTACGAGCTGTACCTCGCACTGGGCCGAATCGCTGCCGTCCTTGGTGCGCACGCACCAACCGTCGCCCTTGCTGATCTTGATGTCGGGCGCTCCGGCATTGACCATGGGCTCGATGGTAAAGACCATGCCCGGAGCCATGATGGTGTCCACATCGGGCGCCTCGGTGGTAAAGCCCACAAACGGGTCCTCGTGGAACTCCTTGCCAATGCCGTGTCCGCCGTACTCGCGCACCACGCTAAAACCGGCGTCCTCGACCGTCTTTTGCACGGCCTCGGCCATAACGGACAGCGGTAGCCACGGCTTGACGGCGGCCAGACCCGCCTCCACGCTGGCGCGAGTGACGTCGACCAGGCGCTGGCGCTCGGCAGAGACCTTGCCGATGCAGAACATGCGGCTCGAATCGCTAAAGTAGCCGTCCAAGATCGTGGAGCAGTCCACGTTGATGATGTCGCCCTCGTGCAGCACGTCCGTATCGCAGGGGATACCGTGACAGACCACGTCGTTGATCGAGGTGCACACGCTCTTGGGGTAGCCCTCATAGTTGAGGTCGGCCGGCGTGCCACCGTGTTCGATGGTGTAGTCGTAGATCATCTGGTCGATCTGGTTGGTGGTCATGCCCGCGGCGATGTGCTCGCCTACGTAGTCGAGCACGCCCACGTTGATGGCGGCCGAACGCTTGATGCCCTCGATGTCGGCGGGTGTCTTGTAGAGCGTGCGGGGCAGAACCTCCCAGCCCTCTTCCCACAAGCGCTCGAGGCGCTCATCAAAGGCGCTATGGCATTTCTTATATTTTTTGCCGCTGCCGCACCAGCAAGCGTCGTTGCGGCCAGGCACGGGTCCGTTGTCAAACATGGCTAACTTCCTTTCATTCGCAGCTAGTATAGCCCACCCACGCGTCCATAAAAGTTGCGGTGATATAGTTCCGATTTAAGCGGTTTAACAGCATAAACAGGAACTATATCACCGCAACTGATGGAGTGGGATGGCGGGTGCTGGCTGCTGTGTGGTTTTGCTAGTAGCTCACCTGGCAGGGAATGCCGAGGGCTTGGACGCGCGCGGCAATGGCGTCGAGCATCTCGGGCGCTGCTTTGGCAAGGCCGGCGACTGGCGTCTCGCGCGCGACCGTGTAGATGGTCGCCTCCTGCGGACGAATGCGCTCAAGCGCCGCGAGCCAGGGGGCAACGTACTCCTCGCCGGTGTTGTCGATGGGCTTGCCCTGATACTCGCCGGTCAAAAAGATCGTCTGGATAATAACGTGACCGTCAAAGCTCGCGAACGTCTCGATCTGGTGCTCGACGTCGTAGGGGCCAACGGGCTGGTCGAGCAGCTGGATAAATGTCGGATCGACCGTATCCAGCTTGAGGATGTTGTCGTCGACCATCATGAGCGCGTTGTGCACCTCGGGACGATCGGCTCGCGTGCCGTTGGAAAGCACGGCAATCTTGGTGTTTGGGGCCAGCTGGTCGCGAAGCGCGACGGCGCCGGCGATGGCCTGCGGAAACTCCGGTGCGGCGGTGGGCTCGCCGTTGCCGGCAAACGTGATTACATCGGGCAGCTCGCCCTCGGCTGCCATCTCACGCAATTTGGCCTCGAGTGCGTCGAGCACCGCGGCGGCCGTGTTATACGGCTCGTGGCAGGGACGCTCGGCGTTGAGGCCGTTTTCGCAGTAAATGCAGTCGAACGTGCAGATTTTGCCGCTGGCCGGCATCATGTTGACGCCGAGCGAGAGACCAAGGCGACGGCTGCGAACGGGCCCAAAGATGGGGCTGGCATTCAAAAACGTAGACATAGGCATATGCTCCTCAAGACAATTGTGCCTAAGCATAGCATCGGCTCCAAAGCAGGGTGCGGGCTCTTGCTTTACAAGTTTCGTTTTTTCACGTCGCTCATTATGCCGTGTCATGAAAAGCCTCGGGTCGGGTAAAGTTAATCTGTTAACAAGGTGTAAGGCAATGTGGGTCCATCCAACCGCACTGACGTGCAACTGGATGAGCATTGATGATGGGGGCACAACATGGATTTTACGGTCGAGAATGCGGGCACCACGATTGCCTGTCGCGAATATGCCGGCCCGGATGTGTCGCCTGATGCTCCTGCCTTGGTGTGCGTGCACGGCGCTTGTGTCGACGGCACATTTTTCGACGGTATCGCTTGTGAACTCAGTCGCAACTACCGCGTAATTGCCTACGACCGCCGCGGCTGTGGCGGCAGCAGAGAAGCGGCAGATGGCAGCTATGATCTTGCCGCTCAGGCCGCCGACCTGCAGGCCGTGATCGAACACGTTGGCGCTCCGACAAATGTGCTTGCGCACAGCGCCGGTACGTTGGTGGCGCTGGAGCTTCTTCGCAGCGAACCCCATCTCGTCGCCCGTGCGATTCTGCATGAGCCGGCTGTGTCGGCCGAAGGCGTCGGCATGGGTGCAGCTCCGATTTTGCTCGATATGATTGCGGTTGGAAAGGTTTCAAGGGCGCTTCGGCTTTTCTTGGGAGCTCTCGGCGACTTGGACCCCGAGGCTCCTGGGACGACCGAAGCGGAAGCCAAGCATGCCCTGCGCAATGGTCGTTGCTTTATGGCCAATGAATACGGAACAAATATGACATATGCTCCCGACTGGGAGCGTGCCCGCGCGTCAAAGGCGGTGTCGGCTGTGTTTTTGGGCGAGCTTTCGGTCGGTACACCCCGCGAGGCGGGCACGAGGGTGGCGGCTGAGCTTTTGGACTGTCCACTCGTAATGGTTCCCGGCGCGCACAACGGCCTACGCGATCGACCGGCAGCGGCTGCCCGGGCTGTCCGTGGCATCCTGGGGCTCTAGCAGCCGCAATAGCCAAAGCGGGCTTCACCCGCAGACGTTTCGGCCGTGCTAACAAATGTGTTCAAAACCTTACGTCTGCGGCTTCGATCGCGCCGTCTGCCAACTCATAAAAATGTAACAGCATTCACGTGCTTACCTGCATCGACAAGGTGTTACCCTTGTAACATTTGGAACCCACCGCTACCATGCGAAACTATCGAAAGGGCCCCATATGCTCAATAATCACGAGGTCAATCTAACCGACGAGGAGGCTGCCGCCGAGGTCGCCCGTGTCGCGAAGACCTACCCCGTGGTGCGTTTGCTGTCGGCCGATCAGATTAAGAGCGAGCCTAACTGCCTGCTCGCCGGTGATCGGTGTCCTTGCCTGCGTCAGTCAAGTCTTGAGGCCTTGGCAGACTCCGATGAGGTGTCGGAGCAACTGCTCAACGATGGTGTTGAGTACCGCGCCCGTCTGCGCCCTCTAAAGGTCGAGGGCGAGCCTCACGTCTTGCTGATGGTACGTCCGATCGATGAGCAGGAGGCCGCAGAAGAGGACCTTGTCTACACCGACGTGCTGACGAGTGTACGAAATCGCCGATATTACGAAGAAAAGCTTCGTAGCGCCCGCATGAAGGCCGGCGTGGCGGTGATCGACCTTGATGATTTTAGGGTCTTCAACGATACGTGTGGCCGCCATGCCGGCGACCTTGCGCTCGGTGCTGTAGCGACAGCCATACGCAGCGGTATTCGTTCGACTGACGAGCTTGTGCGCTATGGCTGCGACAAGTTTGTGGTCGTCATGCCCGATATTCCCTCCGATGACTTTACCCGTCGCCTGCATCAGGTATCCGATGCCGTTCATTCCACGGTTATTCCGGGCCATGAGTACGTGAGCTTGACGGCATGTGTTGGTGGTGTTCGCATTCATGGCGAGACGGTCGACGAGGGCGTTGGCCGCGCTGTCCAGTTACTGAGCCGCGCTAAGGCAAAAGCCGGTACGGTCGTGACCGATTCCGATTCCATCGAGGCCTTCCAAAGCGAAAAGCCTTTGGTGCTTATTATCGATGACTCCGAGATGAACCGAGCCATTCTCAACGAGATGCTCAAGGACGAGTATTGCATCCTCGAGGCCGATAACGGTCGTACGGCGCTCGACATGGTCGACCGCTATGGCGATAAGTTGTCGCTCGTGCTGCTGTATATTGTGATGCCGGGCATAAGCGGCGTTGAGGTGCTGGCCGATCTGTCGCGCCGATCGGGTATCGACAATCTGCCTGTCATCATGATTTCGAGCGAAGATTCCGATGATATGGTTCTGCGCGCGTACGAGCTGGGCGCCTCGGACTATATCAACCGCCCGTTTGACTCCCGTGTCGTGCGCCGCCGTGTAAGCAACACCATCCGCCTATACGCCAAACAGCGCCGTCTGACGAGCCTGCTGTCCCAGCAGTACAACGAGCGCGTCAAGAACAGTCGCATGCTCATCGACATCATGGCCGGCGTCATGGAGCTTCGCAACGGCGAGAGCGGCAGACACGTTACGAACATCGAGAAGCTGACCGAGCTGCTGCTTGGCTGTCTGGTCCAGCGCAGCGGCACGATCTCCCTCGACAACGAGGAACGCTCCACGATTGCCTTGGCTTCGGCGCTGCATGATATCGGCAAGATGTCGATTGACGATGCGATTCTCAACAAACCCGGGCGCCTTACGCCCGAGGAGTTCGAGATTATGAAGACGCATACCACGAACGGCGCCGACATGTTGCTTGAGCTGGGTCGCCATCACGCCGGCAATGCGCTTATGGAATATGCGTACCAGATTGCGCGCTGGCATCACGAGCGCTGGGACGGCAAAGGTTATCCCGACGGCCTTAAGGGCGACGATATTCCCATCGCCGCACAGGTGGTGTCGGTGGCTGACGTGTACGATGCGCTGACGAGCGTGCGCGTGTACAAGGATGCTATTCCGCACGAGGAGGCGATCCAGATGATCCTGGACGGTAAGTGCGGTGCCTTTAACCCGCTGCTGCTCGACTGCCTGCTCGAGGTGCAAGACCGTATTGCCGAAACATTGGCGCGCCCCGCCGAGGTCGTTGCGCTTCCTACGATTTAGTTTGACCAAAGGAGTTCAAATCCATGATTTCCATGCGTGAGGCGTATGAGAAGATCGGCGCCAATTATGATGACGCTTGCACTCGGCTGATGGGCGAGGAGATGCTTGCCCGCTTTGCCCTCAAGTTTTTGGATGACGAGAGCATGGACAAGCTGGAGGCTGCCATGGCAGCAGGAGACGCCAAGGAAGCGTTTATGGCGGCGCACACGCTCAAGGGCGTGAGCCAGAACCTGGGATTCGATAATCTGTTCGAGCCGGCGGTCGTGGTGACCGAAGCGCTGCGCGGTGCCGATACTGTTGACGGCGCTCGTGAGGGAATGCATGCACTGCAGCAGCAGTATGCGGCTACGATGTCGGCTCTGCGCGAGGCGGCTGAATAAGAGCTTGCGTGCCTTGGGCTGTGCGCCTGCCGCGCATAGGTAAAGGGGCGCCCCGTCGGACCATGTGGCCGGCGGGGCGCCCTTTTCTGTTGCGTAGCTCGTAAGCTAACGAGCTTGCTTAACCTTGGCCGCTGCCTCGACAAACGACTTCCACAGGTTAAAGTCGGTCTCGAGTGTCTTCCAGGTGTACTCGGGATGCCATTGCACGCCCAGGCAGAACGGCTGGCCCTCGACTTCGATGCACTCGGGAACGCCATCGGTTGCCTTGGCGACCAGGCGTGTGCTCTTGCCCAGGCGGTCGACACAGCAATGGTGTGCGGAGTTGGTCTGGATGAGCCTGTGCCCGCCAACCGCGCGCTCCAGCAGCGAGCCCGGCACGACCTCGACAGGATGCACAGGGTCGTTGAGCACGTGGGTATGGCGCCACTGCGTGCGGCCCTCGCGCGCACCTAGGCTCGGCACGTCCATGCACAGGGTGCCGCCGGTGGCGACGTTGAGCAGCTGCGTGCCGCGGCAGGTGGTAAAGAGCGGCTTCTTGGCGCGAAGCACCTCGCCGACCAGCTTAAACTCAAAGCTATCGCGGATCTCGCAGCAAAGGGTGGGGTCGTAGGGTCGATCATCGCCCCAACGTTTGGGGTTGACATCGGGGCCGCCGGGAATGGCGATGCCGTCGGCGATATCGACGTAATGACGGATGACCTCAACGTCCTCGGTGATGGACATCTGCAGCGGCAGGCCGCCGGCGGCAAGGATGGCATCGACAAAGACGCTTGCGATTTCCTCGTTGGGGGAGAGCGTCTCGCTCAAAAACGGTTTTGCCTCTTCCCAACGCGGCGCGACGAGGATGAGAGGACGGTCGGCGGGGGCGACGTCGACATGCGGGGTGTAGGACGATGAAGTACGTGTTCCGATCATGGGCGTGGCTTTCGAATTCGGGTGAACATGGCACAGGGGTGGCGCGGGGCAAACGTTACTGATGAATTTGCCCGCGTGGCAATGGGGTTAGTGGCCCTTGATGGAGTTGAGGAAGTCCTGGGCGCGCTTAGTCTGGGGATGGTCGAAGAACTCGTCGGGCGTGCCGGTTTCCACGATTTGGCCGTCGGCCATAAACACGACGCGGTCGGCCACGCGGCGGGCGAAGTTCATCTCGTGCGTAATGACGATCATCGTCATGCCCTGCTGCGCCAAGCGCACCATGACCTCGAGCACCTCGTTGATCATCTCGGGGTCAAGGGCGCTCGTGGGCTCATCGAAGAGCATGGCCTTGGGCTGCATGGCAAGAGAACGAGCGATGGCCACGCGCTGCTGCTGGCCGCCCGAAAGCTGTGCGGGCACCTTATCGGCCTGTTCGACAACGCCCACGCGGCTCAACAGATTCATGGCGCGCTCACGAGCCTCCTCCTTGGAGACGCCCAGCACATCGACCGGTCCCAGCATGACGTTTTGCAGCACCGTCATATGTGCGAACAGGTTGAACTGCTGGAACACCATGCCCAACTCGGCGCGCATGCGGGCAAGATCCTTGCCTTCCTGCGGCAGGGGCTCGCCTTCGATGAGGATCTCGCCCGAGTCGATGGTTTCCAGACGGTTGATAGTGCGGCACATGGTCGACTTGCCCGAGCCCGAGGGCCCGATCACCACGACGACCTCGCCGCGGTCGACCGACAGATTGATGTCGTTGAGGACGTGCAGATCGCCATAGTGCTTATCGACGTGTCTGAGCTCGATCAGCGGCTGATTGCCGGTGGAAGAGGTGCTCTGTGCCATGGTGCTCGGCTCCTTATGACTCGAAATGGTAAAGCGTTAGCGGATGATGGTCGCGCCGGTCTTGTGCGAAACATAGACAGCGGCCTTGTTGATCGCGACGTTGATGAGGATATAGATGACCGCGATTACTAGGTAGACCGACACGAGGGCATCGTAGTTGGTAATGAGCACGCGGGCGTTTTGCATGAGGTCGGGGTAGCTCACCACGTAGGCGACGGTGGTGTCTTTGACGACGACCACGAGCTGCGAAATCAACGACGGAATGATAAACCGAATAGCCTGGGGCAATACGATTTTAAAGGTGATTTTAGCTTTGGAGAGGCCGAGCGCCTGGGCAGCCTCGACCTGGCCGCGCGGCACGGCGTTGACGCCGGCACGGAAGATCTCGGCCAGTACACCGGCTGCGGCGAGCGCGACGGGAAGCGTGAGCATCCAAAACGACGGCAGCGCGATCTTGTACTGGGGCAGCACCAAAAAGAAGAAGTAGATGAACAGCAGGCTCGGCACGCCGCGGAAGAAATCGGTGAGCACGCGGCAGACCAGCTGCAGCGGCTTAATGTCACTGGTGCGACCGAGCATAAGGGCAAGGCCGAGCACCAGCGCGATGGCGCCAGCGGTGAGTGCGACTTTAACGGTGCCCTCAAAGCCGGCAAGCAGGAACTTCCAAGTGGTGAGGTGCGTAAAGAAATACCAATAGTGGACCGAAAGCTGGCCGGTCACATAAAAGCGCTGCAACACGAGGGCAACGAGTGCGACGACGGCAACCAGCGAGATGGCGGTGCCGATGCGAATCTTGGCGCGCATCTTGGGGCCGGGAGCCTCGTAGAGCGCATCGCGCATGGTGAGCGCGGGGGAGGAGTGCTTGCTCATCGGAGGATCCTCACCTTCTTATCGATATAGTTGCCAATGTGGCTCACCACAAAGGCCGTGCCCAGGTAGCCGAGCGCCGAGATAAAGAACGCGGCGACGCCGCCGAGCGAGCGCGTGTTGATGTAGCTCACCACGCCGGTGAGCTCCTGCGGTTTAAGCGGCACCTGACTGCCGAGCGCGGTGGTGAGCATGACGGCGATAAAGAGGTTGGTCATGGGCAGCACGCTCGAGCGCAGCGCCTGCGGAATCACGATCTTGGCGAGGATACGGCTGAAGCTCATGCCCAGCGAGCGGGCGGCTTCCACCTGGCCGACACCGACGGTGTTGATGCCGCTCATAAAGTTCTCGGAGCCAAAGGCAGAACCCAAGAGCACTGTGGCGACGATGACGCAGGTGCGGTAGGGCAGGACGACCTTGAGCGGGGGCAGCGCATAGACGACGATAATGAGCAGCGCGATGCCGGGGATGTTACGGAAGACCTGGACATACAGGTCGCCAAAGACGCGCAGCGGCTTGAGCGGCGACACGCGCATCACGGTGACGGCGACGGCCAGCACCATGGCGATGGCAAACGACTCAAGCGTCATGCCCCAGGTTGCTAGCAGCGCGTCGATATAGTTCTGGCCATAGAGTGACCAGAGCTCGGAGAGACTCATGCGGACCTCCCGCCGGTAAGGAAAGGGGCTCCCGTGTGTACGGAAGCCCCGACAACTCAGTGAGGAAACAGTTTAGCGCAATAAAGCGCATCGTGCGTTTCCGTATGGTTTCGTAGCGGCCGTTACTAGGCTCGCTGCCTAGGCGCCGATCTCGGGCAGCTCGGGAACATTGGTGTCGCCCGTACGGTCGCCAATGCAGATCTGCCACAGCTCGGTCCAGGTGCCATCGTCCTCGATCTTCTTAAGGAAGTCGTTGACAAAGGCGACACCGTCGGAATCGAGCGGCAGGCCGATGCCGTAGGGCTCCTTGCTGCCGAAGGGCTTGCCGGCAATCTTGTACTTGCCGGGCTCGCGGACCAGGGCGCTCTGCTGCATGTTGTTGTCGATGACGTAGGCGTCAACGCGGCCCTGCTGAAGTGCCTGGCGGGCCTCCTCGTCGGTCTTGAACTCCTGTTGGCTGGCCTTGGGGGAGAACTCCTCCAGGATGGCGGGGCCGTTGGAGCCGGACTGGACGGCGACGTTCTTGTCGGCCAGGTCGTCGACGCTCTTGATGTCGTCGTTGTCGGCGAGCACCAGGATAGCCTGCTGGGTGTAGTAGTAGGGACCGGCGAAGGAGACGAGCTTCTTGCGCTCGTCAGTGATGGTGTAGGTGGCAAAGACAGCGTCGACCTGGCCGTTCTGCAGGACGGACTCGCGCGTGTCCGAGGTCACCTGGGTGATCTCGACCTTGTTCTCGCCCAGAATGTAGTTGGACAGGAGCTGTGCGATACCGGCGTCGAAGCCGCGGGTCTGACCGTCTTTCTCGTTGAGGAGGGAGAAAAGTGTGGAGGTCTGAACGCCACCGATCTTAAAGACACCGGCGTCCTTGACGGCCGTGGCCCAGGTGCTGGCGGCGATGGCGTCGTCATCGGCCTTGGGGCCGTTGTCGACGAGTTTGTCGAATGCCTTGGCATCGAGTATGGTGGAAGCCTCGGTATCTTCGGAGCTCTTGGAGGAGCCGACGGCGGAATCCTTGTCGGCCTCGGCGCTGGTGTCGGAGCAGCCGGCAAGACCAAGGCCGGCAACGGTTGCGAAGGTGGCGGCAACGAAGCCGCGGCGGTCGAGAACGACCTGCTGGGAGAGGTTCTTGCTCATGGTAGAACACCTTTCTCAATAAAATCCCTAGCGGTTGAGTAGAGTTATACCCTATCCCGCTCAAATGGGTCAACACGAAATAACTCAGAAACATACTTACCTTATGGGTTATTCTACCTACCATAAAGGGACAGGCACCTTTGTGGTGGTTCTTGCAGATGTGGTGGCCTGTCTCGCTGCTTTGTCTCAATCTGTAACAGGTAGACGAGGAAATGGGTTCTAACTGTTACAGATTGAGATTTTCTCTTCAGGGGAATTCGAATGTCTCGATCTGTAACAGTTAGACGGCCAAAAGGTCTCTATCTGTTACAGATTGAGACAAAGGTCAGGGGCAAAGACGGTTTGTCTAGATCTGTAACAGTTAGACGGGAATTCGGGCCCTAGATGTTACAGATTGAGATAATCGCGCGCGAAAATAAAAACCTCCGCAGGGGTGCTTCCCTTGCGGAGGTTTTTTACTCGTTAAGTAGCCTAACGGCTTCGGCGGCCATGTTCTCGGCCGTCATGCCGTTCTGAGCGAGCAACTCGTTGGGGTCGTAGCGGTCGGGGAAGCCCTTGGCGATGCCAAAGGTGCGCGTGCGCACGGGCGTGCAGGCCAAGTAGCACGCGACGCGCTCGCCCCAGCCGCCGTCCAAGATGCCGTCTTCGAGGGTGACGACAACGCGATGCTTGGCGGCAAGGCTGTCGAGGAACTCGCGGTCGAGCTCGGTTGCATAGCGCGGGTTGACGAGCGTGGCCTCGATGCCGTACTCGGCAGTCAGACGGTTTGCCACGCGCTCGCCCAGCTCAAAGAAATCGCCAAGCGCGAGCACGGCCACGTCGCGACCCTGGCACACCACGTTGTAACGAACGGCGCCGTAATCGGCGTCCTCGGCAGGCGCAAGATCGGGGCGGCTTACCAAGCCAATGCCCGGCACGCGAATCGCCACGGGATGCTCGCGGTGGTCGAGCGACCAGCTCAGCATGGATAGGTATTCCTCCATGCAGGAAGGCGCCAGGTAACGCATATTGGGGAGAGCGCCCAGCATAGAAATATCAAAGAACGAAAGATGCGTCTCGGATGTGGTGCCAAAGATCGATGCGCCAAACACCAGGATGGTTGCGGGGACATCGTTGAGGCACAGGTCGTGCCACAGCTCGTCGTAGGCGCGCTGCAAAAACGTGCCGTACACACCAAAGACTGGCTTGGCACCCGAGCGCGCAAGCGCGGTGGCAAAGGTCACGGCGTGCTCCTCGGCAATGCCCACATCGACGAACTGTTTGCCGGCGGCGGCGCGAAGCTCGGGTGTAAAGCCCATGATGTAGGGCGTGGCGGCCGTGATGCCCACGACCTGCGGATCGTGCTCGATGGCGGCGCTGAGCGCCTCGCCCGTAATGTCGGCATAGGTGCGCGGCGCAGGCTCGCTCGGATGGCCCGGGCAGAGCTTGCGCCCAGTCGCCATGTCAAACGGACCCACATGATGCCAGCGCTCGGGGTCGCTCTGGGCTGGCTCAAAGCCCTTGCCCTTTGCGGTGGAGACGTGCAGCACGATGGGATGATCGATATCGCGCAGCTCCTGCAGCGTGTCGACCAGGGCCAACACATCGTTGCCGGTGTCCAGATAGCAGTAGTCGAGCCCCATCGCGCGGAAAACGTTGCGCTCACAGGTGCCGTTGCTGGCGCGTAGCTCGGCCAGATTGCGATACAGGCCACCGTGGTTCTCGGCAATGGACTGGTCGTTATCGTTGACGATGATGATCAGGTTGCTATCGAGTTCGGCGGCATTGTTAAAGCCTTCAAACGCCAGGCCGCCCGAAAGCGAGCCGTCGCCAATGATGGTGATGACGTTGTATGTATCCCCCGCCAGGTCGCGAGCGTGCGCTAGGCCGCAGCCCAGGCTCACCGACGTGGAGGTGTGGCC
Organism: uncultured Collinsella sp.; assembly: GCA_959601045.1. GTDB lineage: Bacteria > Actinomycetota > Coriobacteriia > Coriobacteriales > Coriobacteriaceae > Collinsella. The sequence goes on along the minus strand of CAUGNZ010000010.1, from coordinate 37,219 downwards.
CATGGCGAACAGGTCGTGCTCGGACTCGTCAGGATTGGCAAAACCAGAGGCCTCGCCGTAGCGTGCCGGGTCGATATAAGTGTACGCGCGCCCAGTCAGCGCCTTGTGGGCGTAGGTCTGGTGCGAAACATCAAAGACAATCTTGTCGATGGGGGAGTTAAACACGCGATGAAGCGCAACCGTGAGCTCAACGACGCCCAGGTTGGGGGCAACGTGCCCGCCGACGGCGGCGGAGCTTTCGAGGATGGCGTGGCGAATCTCGCCGCAGAGCTGCGGGAGCTCGGCGCGATTAAGAGCCTTGACGTCCTCGGGCGTTGTCGTTTGCGTAAGCAGCATCGTTGTGGGTTACTCCATGCGAATCGAGCGCCGGCGCTCCCTCGGCCGGCACAATTGCACAAGACAGTCTCGCACATTTTGGCGTTTGATATGTGACGGCGGCGCGGTAATTCGCCAACTGGCGGGGCAAAACGTTTTGTCCGATGCCATACTAGTAAATTCGATGATGATTTTATTCATTGCGTGCAGGCTGCGACTTGCCGCCGAGAGCCGCTGGAAGGAGGCCGCATGTCCGATACCGTTCGTGCCGAGAGTATCGCGCGCGAGGTCGACAATGCCGCCCGTCAGCTGGCCCAGGCGGGCCGCTTGGACCTGACGTGTGAGTTTATCCAGCATGGCCACGTGACGGTCTATGCGCATGTGACCTCGGTGGCGCGGGCGAGCCTGTCTTTTGCCGAGCACCTGGGCCGTGTTGGCATTTCGGTCGACCGTGCCTCGCTGCTGCGCGGGGCCCTGTTACACGATTACTTTCTCTACGATTGGCATGACCCCGACCCGAGCCATCGTCTGCACGGATTTCGGCATCCATTTTTTGCCCTGGCGCGTGCCGAAGAGGATTTTGAGCTGACGTCGCGCGAGCGGAATATCATCGTGCGTCATATGTTTCCGCTGGTGCCGGTGCCGCCGACGTGCCGTGAGGCATGGATTGTGTGCCTGGCGGATAAATGGTGCGCGCTGCGCGAGACGATTGCCGGCCGTCTGCCGCGCAAAGGCGGCGCGAACGATTTGAACGAGGGCTCGAGCGACGGCTCGAGCAAAGAATCGAGCGAAAAGAGGAGAGGGTAGACGGTGGGGACCGCGATCGACATGGCATTTGACGGCGCGACGCTTGCCGCCTGTCCGCTCTCGGCGCTGGTGCTCTCGTTTGCCTTCTACGGTTTTTGCGGCTGGGTGTGGGAGTCGACAGTCTGCGCAATGCTCAATCACGGGCGATTTGCCAACAGCGGATTTTTGCTGGGGCCGTGTTGTCCTATCTATGGTGTGGGCGGCATAGCCTGCTGGCTTTTGCTGCGCGGGATTCCGGATGCCTCGAGCCAGTTTGTCGCCGCGGCGCTTGTATGCAGCGTAATCGAGTACAGTGTGGGCCTTCTATTGGAAAAAACAACAGGCGCGCGCTTTTGGGATTACTCGCACCTGCCGTTTAATTTGCATGGACGCATCTGTCTGTACTGGGCCTGCGCGTTTGGCTTGGGTGCGTTGTGCATTTGCCGTTTAGTGGAGCCGGCATTGCTGGGGCTGCTTGGCCATCTGCCGGTGCTGATTATGCGGCTGTCCGCCTTTATCATCGCGGTCGCGATGATGGTCGACGCGGTGTGCTCGTTGGCGAGCTGGCGGCGTCTGTCCGATCAGCTGGAGCGCGTCCGGGCCGACCTTGCCGACCGCATCAATGAGTCGCTTGCCGATGCCTCGGACTCAATGCTCGAACGTATTCCCGATTCTACGATTGACTCGGTAGCACAGACGCACATCCGTAGCCGTGCCGTTAACGCGTGGCTGGCCGAGCTGGGTGACGCCGCGCTCGATGCTCTGCGCGAGAAGGCTTCGATGCCGACGTTTATCGCGGATGGTGCTCGCGGCCTGGCGCTTGCCGCCCGCCGCGTGGCCGATGCCGCGCCGAGCATGCCGCGTCCGTCGCTCAGTCGTCGCCTTGCCGGCAAGCGCATGAGCCGCCCGGTGCCGAGCGTGTCACTCAGCCGCCGCGACCTACGCTTCTTTAACGCCTTCCCGCGTCTGCGCATCAATCGCTACGAAGGTGTCATTCGAGCTACCGACCTCCGCGACCGAGCTCGCGAGCTGTTCCGGCGCTAGTTGGGGCGGGTGCGCTCACGGCTTCCTTGCTCGCGTATTTCCCGTTCGTTTCGCGTCCGTTGCCGCGCCGTTTCCAAGATTGCGGCACCGTTTCCATTCGACAACGCAGTGTTTAACAACCCCGTATCTGGTCTACACCAGTTGCCCCTCGGCCGCATTATGGGCGCCGACAACGTTCATGCGACCAAGGGAGAGCGAATGTACGATACGGGATCGACAACGTTTATGCTCATCTGCACCATGCTCGTGTTTTTAATGACACCGGGTCTGGCGTTTTTCTATGGTGGCCTGTCCAGGCGCAAAAATGTCATCAACACCATGCTCATGTGCTTTGGCGCCATTGGCCTGGTCGGTGTGCTGTGGATTGTTGCCGGCTGGTCGCTGGCCTACGGTGGCGACGGCTCGAGTCCGTTTATTGGAGGCCTTGACCAGCTGCTGTGCCTGCCGGTGCTCAACCAGGTGCTGCGGGCGGCCGAGGGCAACGCCGCGGACGGCGCCGTCTACCCCCAGATCATCAACATCGCCTTTCAGATGGCGTTTGCCATGATCACCGCCGCCATCGTCACGGGCAGCCTGGCCGGCCGCGTTAAGTTTGGCGCCATGACGGCTTTCCTGGGCATTTGGCTGCTCGTGGTCTATGCGCCGCTCGCCCACATGGTCTGGGGCGGCGAGGGCTCCTTTATCGGTGACATCATCGGCGCGCTCGACTTTGCCGGCGGCGACGTGGTGCACATTTCGTCTGGTCTTACCGGCCTGATCCTCTGCCTGATGCTCGGCCGTCGTCGCGGTTTTGGCATGGTGAGCTACCGTCCGCATAACGTCCCGTTTGTGGCGCTGGGAGCCGGCCTGCTTTGGTTTGGCTGGTTTGGCTTTAACGGCGGCAGCGAGTTCAAGGCCGACGCCGTGGCGGCACTCGCCATCCTCAACACCGTGACGGCCAGCGCGGCGGGCATGGTTTCGTGGCTCGCCGTCGAGCACGTGCACACCGGTCGACCCACGCTGGTGGGCGCTAGCACCGGTCTGGTCGCGGGCCTCGTGGTGGTCACGCCGGGCGCGGGCTTTGTCGAACCGTGGGCAGCGCTGGTCATGGGCCTGATCGTATCGCCCGTCTGCTACCTGGCTATCAGTCATCTCAAGACCAAGTTTGGCTACGATGACGCGCTCGACGCGTTTGGCTGCCACGGCATTGGCGGCATCTTGGGCGGCGTGCTCACGGGTCTGTTTTGCGTGCCGGAGCTCTCGTGGACCGGTAAGGGTGGCCTGTTCTACACGGGCGACGTGTCGCTGCTCGTCTCGCAGATTTTGGGCATTGTGGTGACGGTCGTTATTGTGCTGGTGCTCGACTTGGTGATCGCCGCGGTGGTCAAGGCACTGTTCCACGGCAGCCTGCGTGTGGACGAGGCCGACGAGGCGCTGGGCTTGGACGCGAGTCAGCACGGCGAGAGCGCATACCCCTCATTCTCCGGACTCGATTAGCAGCTTCCCCAAGCACCGCACCTTGCCGTTCAATCGTCGCTCACGTACTTAAGTACGCTTCGCTCCTCTTTCACGGCAATCTGCGGCACTTGGGAAACCTGCTAAGACCAGTCAGTTGAACTTTTTTGATCTCTGAGGTTGGTTTACGGCACCTGGGAAACCCGCGTCTCATGTAAAGGGATACGCTGATTATTGAGAGGAATTCACTATGAAGAAAATTACGGCGATCGTTCGTGCTGAGAAGCTTGAGGTTCTCAAAGACGCGCTGTTTGCTGCCGATGTTCGCGGCATGACCATCAACCAGGTGCAGGGCTGCGGCGCGCAGCATGGCTGGAAGGAATACGTGCGCGGCAACGAGCTGCTTGTCAACACGATTCCCAAGGTGCAGTTCACCCTTATTTGCGCCGACGAGCATGTCGATGGCATTGTCGAGATTATCTGCAACGCCGCTCGCACCGGTGCCGTCGGCGACGGCAAGATTTGGGTCGAGCCGGTCGAAGAAGTCATCCGCATCCGTACCGGCGAACACGGCCCCGCCGCGGTGTAGAATCGACCGCCTACCATCCGCAACGTTAAAATGCTGCAACGAGGCACAAGACTTGCGTTGCGGATGGACGGATTATGGGTCGTAATAAATATCCCGAGGAGACGGTAGCGAAGATTCTCGATGCGGCGCTGGAGTTATTCTGCGCACAGGGTTATGAGGGGACGAGCATTCAAGATATCGTCGACCGCCTCGATGGCATGACCAAGGGCGCTGTCTATCATCACTTTAAGAGCAAAGAGGAGATTTTCGACGCCGCGTTTGATCGGGCGATGACTCCGATTGTTGAGCACCGCCGCTCGATGCTTGGCGTCGGTAATATGACCGGCGCCCAAAAGCTAAAAAGGCTTTACGCTCCCGAGTCCGTTGTTCCGCAAATTGAGCTATGGGCACGCATGCATCCTGCGGCGGATCCGGTAAAAAGTTCGCGTCTACTGGCGATGCAGTACCAGGGCTCGTTTGACGAGTCAGCCGATGGCTGTCTCTTGCCAGTGATCGAGGAGGGCATCGCCGACGGCTCCATTGCGTGCGAATGCCCGCGCGAAGCGGCGGAGGCCGTATCGTTGCTAGCGAATCTCTGGCTGCTGCCGCTGTTCCGTCCGCTCGAGCCCAAGGAGCGAATGCTTGCTCGCGCACAGTGTTTGGCGCAGATGGCGGCCGCGGTGGGGCTCGATTTGGGTAATGAAGTGCTTCAGACAACGGCACAGATTTGGGACGTATGGGACCGCGCCGGGTGGTAATATAGATACCAACGGTATGTAATTGATTTGAGAGGGTAGCCACGGCTGCCCTTTTTAAGTCATTAAATACATACTAGTGGTATGTATAGGGGGTAGGCTTATGGCTGAACTGAGAGACGTCAGAGTCTTGTTGGAACCAAAAACAGTGCGGTCAATCAGGCTCGCGGAACTTCTGGTTGCGCAGCTGTGCACGTATTCGATGCTGTCGGCGCTGTGCTTTGCGTATCCACTTTACTTGTTCGATCGCAGTGGATCGTCAACGTTATATGGCGTCGTCGCGGCGATAGCGTTCATACCCGGCGTACTTGCAACTCCGGCTGGCGGAATCTTGGCGGATAGGGGAAGACATCGCGAGGTCCTCGTGGCCCTCGGCATTGCTCTGATGACTGCATCACTGCTGTCTATCCCCATGAAGCGCTCGTTGCCTCTTGCGGTCGTCGTAGTAGCGATACTTTGTGTTCAATATGGTGTTCAATCGCTGCTAAAGCCAATGCTCCAAATTGAGACGGTGCGCATGGCGGGTGAAAAGAAGGTTGAGCGGGCCACTGCATTGGTTTCGCAGGTGACCATGGTGAGCAATATCTTGGGTCCTGTGGTCGGGACGGCAGTCTATGGGTGCTTTGGCATCGATGCTCTTTGCACAATCGCGTCGGTAACGTTTGCGATTTCAGCTCTGTTGTTTGGTGGCGTACTCAAGCAAAATGCCTCATCTGAAACGATGGGAGACGGCGCGACTCGCACGACATGCCGAAACGATTTTCGGGAGTCGATTCGGTATCTGTTGCAAAATGCATCATTGGTCGCTGTGATTTTGCTTGCGGCCGTTTTGAACCTTGCGTTGGTTGGGCTAACGATTGGCGCTCCCATTATTGTTACAAAGCATCTCGGCATGCAATCGTCCTGCGTTGGGATAGTTGAGGTTGCTCTGGGCTTGGGTGGTCTTACCGGCAGTGGCTTGGTCGGCATTTGGCCGCATCGCTTTTCTTTCAATGGCATATGTCGATATGTTGCGATGATCTGTTTTGGAGTCGCGCCGATCATTGTCGCGCTATTGTGCGGCACTGATGTATGTGCGTTCGCCGTGTTTGCAGTTGGTTCGGCATGGGTCATGGTGTGGGCAAGCATTGCGTCGGTTGAAATCATCGCGTTTGTTCAGCGGGCAGCGCCGACTGAGCTCTGCGGAAAAGTGCTTTCGGTCGTTTACATGGTCCTTTCCTGCGCAACGCCTATCGGCCAATTGACGTACGGGGCTGCATATGATCGATGGACACCGGCGATTGTATTCGCAGCCATGTTGGCGGTGCTGACGTTGATGACGGCTCTGTTTTATCGGCTGAAAAATCGATTGCGGCGATTGTCTTAACGCGCTGGGGCACCGTGAATTTGTGAAGGCGGTGGTACGCCGCGCCGGGACGGCATTGTTTGGACATGCCTCTCCTTCGTCTACAATATCGGGCAGACGAAGGAGAGGCATGTCCATGATCAAGATGTTCGCGAGTGACTTAGACGGAACGCTGCTGAACGCCCTGCACGAGGCGGATGGGACCATCCGCCGCGCCATTCGCGAGCTGACTGAGGCTGGCCTGCACGTGGTTCCCGCGACTGGACGATCGACGTTGCCGATCGGCGAGCATGGCTTTACGGGCCTGGCGCTTGACGCCTGCTGCTCCAATGGATCCATCGTGCGCGACAACCATGGCGAGGTGCTCAAGACTTGGACCATCGATCCGCAGGTCACTGAGGAACTGCTCAAGGCGTTCCCGGACATTTGCTTTGATTGTTCCACGCCCGATGGCATGTACTCGAGCGGTTCGTTCGAGATGCATCAGGCGGGCTTAAAAAAGGACAGCCCCATCAAGCGTATTGTGATGCGCGGCATGCGTGCGCGCGGTGGGTATCACGAGGAGCAGTATTTCGACCAGTCGATCGGTGACATCCTGCGCCACGATGTATGCAAGATCAATTGTCGCGTGACCTCGCCCGAGCTGGAGCGTGACCTTAAGGCCTATCTTGCCGAACGCTCGGACCATGTGGTCAACGCGCCGTTCGATCCGGTGATGTTCGAGATCACGGACGTGGCGTGCAACAAGGGCGAGAGTGTGGCCTGGCTGGCGGGCTACTACGGTATTGCCGAGGACGAGGTCGCGGTCTACGGCGACGGCGGCAACGACATCGCCATGCTCAAGCGTTTCCGCCACAGCTATGCGACCAAAAACGCTAGCGATGCAGCTAAGGCTGCTGCGAGCGCAACTATCGGCAGCTGCATGGTCCACGCCGTCCCCAAACACATGCTCGCCACCATGCATAAGCAGAGCTCCCGCACCATCATTGAATAATGTGACAAAGGGACTGTCCCTTTGTCACATGGGAGATACCGGCTTTTGGCGTATAGGACTGTCACGCTTTCGCCACCAACAAATTTCGAGTTATTCGGCCTGTCGGAGGTCGTTAAATGGCTAAAGATGCCCTCTCGGGAACATTCATGCCTCTAATGGTGTTTGATTCGGTGACGTAAGTGCGCAAATGGGCATGTATACGCTCAAATAAGGACAAAAACCCTCAGATAATCCCGGCGGTGCATTTATACAAAACCAGTAGCGTGGCCGAATAAATCGAAAAATGTAGTTGGCAGTTCGGCGACAAGCTCGGGTATGGCAAAGGAACTGCTCCTTCGCCATACCCGAGCTCCGATCTTCTGAAATGCGAACAATCGCATATCTAACTGCGCTTTGATAGAATCGGTATCGTTGACGGCAGTTCCATGTGCCGGGCAGCGCCCTCCATCTGATGGGAGGTGATGCCCATGACCGATTTGATTGATTTCGTGAGGCTCCTGACCGCATTGGTCTCGCTTCTTACGACGCTTATCGGACTTTCCGAGGTACTCAAGCAACGCTCGAAGCGTAACAGAAGGGGTCGCCGCCGCTAAGGCGTTGACCCCCTAAAACAAGCAACGGCGCTGCCCAGCCAGCTACAACTTGGGCTGCCGTCAACACTATTCTACCCATGAATGACATTTTGGACAATCGGTAATGCCGCCGTGGGATGTGACAAAGGGACTGCCCCCTCGTCACATTCTAAATATTGCCTTTACGTGTTGATGCACACGGTGTGCAATAATACTCGCACTGTGCAATAGCGCACAGGCTGAGTAACAAGGAGGACGCTTGTCCCAGCTCGAGAAATGTGATCGCCGGTCCCTTCGCTCACAGCGTGCTCTTCGCCAGGCACTTGCTAGCGAGCTTGCCGAAAGCGGCGACCTTTCGCGCATTAATGTCGCGTCGCTCACCGAGCGCGCCGGTCTTACGCGTCGTACGTTCTATTCGCACTACCGCGATATCCCCGACTTTATCAGCCAGATCGAGGACGGCCTGCTTGCCGAGATTCGCGAGCGGGTGGAGCTTATCACCGCAGCTCAATTACCCGATCTTTACCGCAACATCGACGAGCTCGAGCCGGCACCCGGTTCGGTTGAGCTGCTTCGCTATCTTGCGGCTAATCGCGACCTTATCGGGGCCCTGCTGGGCCCGGGCGGCGACCCCGCCTTTATTAAAAAGATCATCGATACCGCACGCGAGGCCGTGGTGCCGCGTGCACAGACGGGCATTTTGGGCTTGGCGCTGGGCACCTTCTTTGACTACTACGTCACCTATGTCGTGAGTGCCGAGGTCGGCATGATCCAACGCTGGTTTGAGCGTGACCTTTCCGAATCGCCCGAGACCATGGCGCGCATTATGACGGTTATCGCCTTTGTGCGCCCCGGCGACCTGTATGGCCAACCCATCGATATCAACGTGCCGGAATACGGCATGAAGCTATTGAATCTGCAGCTCGAGGACGCGGTCGACACCGCCGCAACCGTCGAGTCCAACAACTAAGAGGAGAGACAATGAGCAAACTCGTCGAGGGCATTAAGGACCGCATGGTCGCTGCCGCGCGTGAGGCTGCACCCGCCGTGGTGGACGCCGCGCAGAAGGCCGCGACCGCGGCTGCCGAGAAAGTTGCCGAGGCAGTTGCCGATGCCAAGAACGCGGCAGGGGAGACGTCCGTCGCTAGCGAGCCCGCCACCGCCGCTGAGCCCGTAACCGCCACCGCCGCCCACGCCCCCGAAGGCGCAATCTTCAACCCCGAGGCCGCCCGCGGCAACCTGCACCTGGGCATCGACGTAGGCTCCACCACCGTTAAGCTCGCCGTGCTCAACGACGACAACCAGATCGTCTACGCCAAGTACCAGCGTCACCACACCGACGTCCGCGCTTGCGCCCGCGACCTGTTCGAGGGTGCTGCGACCGTGCTGCCGACGGCCCAGATGACCTGCGCCATTACCGGCTCGGGCGGCCTGCTGCTGTCCCAGTGGCTCGACCTGGAGTTTGTCCAGGAGGTCATCGCCAGCAAGCGTGCCGTCGAGACCCTCATTCCGGCCACCGATGTCGCCATCGAGCTGGGCGGCGAGGACGCCAAGATCATCTACTTTGACAACGGCATCGAGCAGCGCATGAACGGCACCTGCGCCGGCGGTACGGGCGCGTTCATCGACCAGATGGCAACCCTGCTGCACACCGACGCGAGCGGCCTCAACGAGCTCGCGGCCAACGCCACCACCATCTATCCCATCGCTAGCCGTTGCGGCGTCTTTGCCAAGACCGATGTGCAGCCGCTCCTCAACGAGGGCGCCCGTCCCGAGGACGTGGCCGCCTCCATCTTCCAGGCCGTCGTGACCCAGACCATCTCGGGCCTGGCGTGCGGCCGTCCCATCCGCGGCAACGTCGCCTTCCTGGGCGGCCCGCTGCAGTACCTCTCCGAGCTGCGCCACCGCTTCTACCTCACGCTCAACCTGGACGAGGAGCACCGTATCGTGCCCCAAAACGCTCACCTGTTTGTGGCGAGCGGCGCCGCCATGGCGCGCGAGTCCAACAAGCTCAGCACGTTCCCGCAGCTCATTGAGGCCATCGACAGCTTGGGCGACACACAGGGTGCCGAGGTCGAGCGCCTGGATCCGCTCTTTGCCACCGACGAGGACTTCGCCGAGTTCAAAACCCGCCACGACCAGGAAGTCGTCCCCAAGGGCAAGCTCGACGGCTACACCGGCCGCGTATTCATCGGCATTGATGCCGGCTCCACCACCATGAAGGCCGCGCTCGTGGGCGAGGACGGCCAGCTGTTGCACACCTGGTACGGCAACAACAACGGCGACATCCTGGGCACGGCCAAGGTCATCATGGCCGATTTCTACAATCACATCCCCGCCGGCTGCACCATCGGCCACGTGACTACCACGGGCTACGGCGAGGCGCTGCTCATCGAGGCCCTCAAGGCCGACTCCGGCGAGATCGAGACCGTTGCGCACCTGCGCGGTGCCAAGGCATTCCTGCCCGGCGTCGAGTTTATTCTGGACATCGGCGGCCAGGACATGAAGTGCCTGCGCGTCAAGGACGGCGTTATCGAGCACATCATGCTCAACGAGGCCTGCTCGTCGGGTTGCGGTAGCTTTATCGAGAGCTTCGCCGTCTCTATGAACATGGACGTGCGCGCGTTCGCCGATGCCGCCATCCATGCCAAGGCTCCCGTCGACCTGGGCAGTCGCTGCACGGTCTTTATGAACTCGCGCGTCAAGCAGGCGCAAAAGGAAGGCGCCACGGTGGGCGACATCGCGGCCGGTCTGTCCTATTCCGTCATCAAGAATGCCCTGTTCAAGGTCATTAAGCTGCGCGACCCCAAGGAGATCGGCAGCCAGGTGATTGTTCAGGGCGGCACCTTTATGTCCGACGCCACGCTGCGCGCGTTTGAGCAGCTCACCGGCGTTCATGCCGTGCGTCCCGACATCGCCGGCTGCATGGGCGCCTATGGTGCGGCCCTGCTCGCCCGCGATCGCGCCGGCGCCGACGGCACCTCGGCCATCCTCTCGGCCGAGGACATCGCGCACCTCGCTGTGACGCAAAAGCACGTCCGCTGCGGCCGTTGCTCTAACAACTGCCAGCTTACCGTCAACGACTTTGGCGGCGGCAGGCGCTTTATCACCGGTAACCGCTGCGAGAAGGGTGCTGGCCACAAAAAGCAAAAGACCGAGGCGCCCAACCTCTTCAAAAAGAAAAACGAGCTGCTCTTTAACCGCGAGGTGCTGAGCCCCGACGAGGCCCCGCGTGGTACCGTGGGTATCCCGCGTGCACTCAACATGTACGAGAACTACCCCTTCTGGCACGCGTTCTTTACGCGCTTGGGCTTTAGCGTGCAGCTGTCCGACCAGTCGAGCAAGAAGACCTACCAGGCGGGCATCGAGTCCATGCCGTCCGAGAGCGTGTGCTATCCGGCCAAGATGAGCCACGGCCATGTGATGAACCTTATCGACCGCGATGTCGACTTTATCTGGATGCCGTGCGTGCGCTGGGAGCGCAAGGAGGATCCGACCGCCGGCAACTGTTACAACTGCCCCATCGTCATGAGCTACCCCACGGCGTTGGCACTCAACATCGACGAGATCCGCGAGCAGAACATCGAGTTCCTGTACCCGTTTGTGCCCTATCATGACAAGACCGAGCTCAAGCGCCGTCTGTACCAGGTGCTCGCCGTCGACCGTGTGGCCGATGCTGAGGCCGGTCGCGGTCGTGTGCGCGGTCCCAAGATTACGCGCTCCGAGGTCGATGCCGCCGTCAACGCCGCCTTTGAGGCCGATGCGCGTTTCCACGAGGACATCCAGACCATGGGCGAGGAGGCTCTTAAGTGGGTCGAGGACCACGGCGGTCACGGCATCGTGCTCGCCGGTCGTCCCTACCATAACGACCCCGAGATCAACCACGCCCTGCCCGAGCTTATCTCGAGCTTTGGCTTTGCGGTCTTTACCGAGGATTCGCTCGCGCATCTGGTAAAGCCCGAGCGTCCGATTCGCGTCGTCGACCAGTGGATGTACCACAGCCGCCTCTACGCCGTCGCCCGTTTTGTGACCATGCGCAACGATCTGGACCTGATCCAGCTCAATTCCTTCGGCTGCGGCCTGGACGCTCTGACCACCGATCAGGTGCAGGAGATCCTGGAGGCCAGCGGCAAGATTTACACCGTGCTCAAGATCGACGAGGTTTCGAACCTGGGTGCCGCGCGCATCCGCATCCGCTCGCTCATGGCCGCGCTTAAGGACCAGGAGGCCGAACGTCTGGCCGAGGCAACCGCCGCGGGCGAGGCTTACGAGCAGGGCGATGCCGCGCCGGTGGCGCCTTCCACGGATGCTCCCGCATTCGCGAGCCGCAAGTACACCTTCGAGGCGCAGCGTGAGAGCGCCTCGACTGCATGGTCCAAGGTGCCCTTTACCGAGCAGATGCGCGACGAGGGCTACACCATCCTGTGCCCGCAGATGGCGCCGATCCACTTTGACCTGGTCAAAGAGGTGTTCCGCGGTGCCGGCTACAACCTTGAGCTGCTGCCCTCGACCGATCACGACGCCGTCGAGGCCGGTCTGCGCTATGTGAACAATGACATTTGCTACCCGTCGATCCTGGTAACGGGCCAGATTATGGAGGCCATCGAGAGCGGTAGGTACGATCTGTCCAAGACGGCCGTGGTTATCAGCCAGACCGGCGGCGGCTGCCGTGCCACCAACTACATCGCGCTCATCCGCAAGGCCCTGCGCGAGAGCGGTCACCCCGAGATCCCCGTGATCTCGCTTTCGGCCGTGGCGCTTGGCGAGGACAACCCCGGCTTCAAGCTGACGCCGGCGCTGCTTAAGCAGGCAGTCTACGCGGTGCTCTTTGGCGACGTGATGATGCAGATGCTCTACCGCTGCCGCCCGTACGAGGCCACGCCCGGTGCCGCCAACGCGCTCTATGAAGAGTACATGGCGCGCGCTCGCAAGCTGGCACCCAAGTTCAACAGGCATAACTACACCAAGCTGTGCCGCGAGGCCATCCGCGCGTTCGACACCATGCCGCTTGTGGGCGAGGGCACCAAGCCGCGCGTGGGCGTGGTCGGTGAGATCCTGGTCAAGTTCCACCCCACAGCCAATAACCACGTGGTCGATGTCATCGAGCGCGAGGGGTGCGAGGCCGTGGTACCGGGCCTGCTCGACTTCTTCCTGTACTCCATGAGCAACGCCGAGCTGCAGAAGGACGAGTTGGGAAGCTCTGCCACTACGCGCGCGGGCATGCAAGCGCTTATTAAGCTCGTGGACTGGATGCGTACGCCGGTGGAGGAGATGCTCGAGAAGTCCCGCCGCTTTGAGGCGCCCGAGCGCATCGGCACCATGGCCGACAAGGCCCGTACGGTACTTTCGGTGTGCAACAACATGGGCGAGGGCTGGTTGCTCACGGCCGAGATGCTCGACCTGATCGACCATGGTGCGCCCAACATCATCTGCACGCAGCCCTTTGCGTGCCTGCCCAACCACGTGGTGGGTAAGGCTGTGATCAAGGAACTGCGCCGTCAGCACCCCGAGAGCAACATTGTCGCGGTGGACTACGACCCCGGTGCGTCCGAGGTCAACCAGCTCAACCGCATTAAGCTCATGATCAGCGTGGCCAAGGAAAACATGCGCGCCGGCAAGGGCTTTAAGCTCGAGAAGGTGGCACCGCTCGCGATGGACGAGGTTACCGGCCAGATGCGTGCCCACGATGGCTGCGTGAGCTGCGGACCGGCCAGCGAGGAGGCCGTGGCATCGGTCGCCGAGCGCCTGGGACGCGGCATTAAGAAGTAACATGTCCGCTTTGGGCTAGCTATGAGACAAACGGGTGGTAGCCATGCCGGCTACCACCCGTTTTTACTAGACATCTGTTGCGTAAATGGCGTTGCAGGCGCTTTCAGCGGACTCGGATTTCGGAAGTATGCGGCATAATTTGAATAGGCCGAGCACACTGGATATGTCCAAGCTCTGTACCTGCGGTTTTATTGGCGAAAAACCGGGGTATGCTCGAGAGTTCCGGAATTTGCCGCATACTTCCGAAAACAATGCCTCGGTGGCGCCAAAAATAGCCTCCGGAACCCTGAGATAATGAACATATGTAGCCGTTCGCCGCAAATTACCGTCCGTTCATGGAACCTATCTCCAACGAGTTGTAACCATATGGTTTGATGTTGGAAACATATGATTGCCGGCAGGCCGTAGGTGACGTTTGCCCTGATATCGGAGGTACCAAGTATGTTTCGTGCTCCGTTAAACAAGTATCGGGCTGGCTAACATGAGCCGCCGTTTTGTCTCGATAACCCTTGCAGTGGTTTGCCTGGCAGTGCTTCTGGGCGCTGCAGGGCAGTTTGCTATAAATCGAGAAACATCCTATATGCAGGAATGCGTTTCCGAAGGCTTTGACATTGACGGTTACTATCGGGATGACAAAACGAGTCGGGAAACCCTGGCTTTTCTTGAGGAGGACAACTGTCGATGGCAGCTGGTCGACCAAGACGGAATCTGCACAGACGGGCAGTTTAAGCGTACGGATGACCCCAACATCCTGATATTAAAGAAGGAAAACGGCGAAGAATTCGGTGCGGTCCACGTGGCGTATATTTCGCGCCGACGCGATCAGGGCTTGCTCTACCTATTTAGAGATACCAGGGTGACCCGTTTTTATCTGGTGAGTACCGGTCCGGCGTTTACAGTGGAGTCTGGCGATGTCGATGCGGACAGATGATTCACGGCAATAAATCAGCGAGCGGAGCGCGGCCATGGACCGCGCCCCGCTATTTGCTCGTGGCCCGCGTCACGTCTGCGCCATGTCGTGACTCGCGGCTGCGCGCATCCATCCCACGTCGCGTATTACTGCACATCAAACTCCACGCGATCGAGCTCGGGCACATTGAGGTCGATGAGCTTGCGGGCTACACGGCGGTCGTGTGCCCCAAGCGTCTCGCTTGTCGTCACGTGGGCGACAACCTCGCGCTCGACAAGGCCCTCCTCCTCGCCTTCGGTGGCCGAGGTCTCGACGGCAACGGTGTAATCCTTAAAGCCCGGCAGCACCGCGGCAAGCTCGCGCGTGGTTTCGGTGACGCCGTAGCCGTCCTGCACGCCGGCCTGTGCCGAGCCAATGGACCCCGCGGTCATGACGATGCAGGGGATGGCAAAGATCACCGTACCCACGATGATGCGGCGGCGCACCTTGTGTGACAGCTCATCGACCTCGGCATTTTCCTCGGCGGTCACAATGCCGTCGCCGTTGAGGTCGCGCTTGAGCGGCACGCGCAAAAGAAGTAGTACGGCTTCGGCCGCCAGCGCGATAAAGACGACGTTGATGCCAAACTCGTAGAGGGCCGAGAGAAACAGCGACCCGCTCGCGATGGCGATGCCATAGCCCGCCGCGCACAGGGGCGGCATGAGCGCGGTCGCCACGGCCACGCCGGCGATGAGCGTGGCGGGTTCCTGGTCGCGCGAGTTGCCCAGTCCGCCCGCAAAGCCGCCCGCGAGCGCGACGGCAAGGTCCCACACAGTCGGTGTCGAGTTGTCGATGATGGCGGCCGTGGTGGTGCCAAGGGGCGAGAGCTTAAAGTACAGCGTGGACGTGATTAGACAAAAGACCATCTGCAGCGCGAGGCCGGCAATTGCCTCGACGGCAATCTCGCGGTCGAGCGTGGCGATGCCGTATGCCATGGCAAGGACCGAGCCCATGAGCGGACAGATGAGCATGGCGCCCACGATGGCAATGTCCGAGTCGATATCGAGGCCGATGCTCGCGATCAACATGGCAATGATCAGGATGCATAAGTGCGAGCCAGTCAGGCGCGCCCCGTTTACAAAGCGCTTGCGAATCACGTGATAGGGCGCGCGTCCCTCGCGTATGTTGAACGCCTGCTTAAGGAAACGGGTGGCATTCTCCATGGCCTCGCTGTGTGCAGGGCGTATACCGTGACGACGATGATGACGCTCGCGCAGCCGCTTGATCTGTTGTTTGTCGAGTTCCATGCTTACCTCGTTTAGCTTCTGAGCCGCTTCTTGCGTCTGTCGTCTTTACTCTACACCGCGTTAGGCGAGGTGTCAGACAAGGTTTGTTGACCTGGAAGTCAGGACAATCGACATGGCTAAAACGCCGTGAGGATCATAAGAGTCAAATAGACAAAAAAGCGCGGGGCCGGTTTGATTCCGACCCCGCGCTCTGCGCTGGTGCGTTGTTGTTCGGCCTACCCCAGCAGGCTCAGACCAACAGAGACAAACGCCAGGATAACGCCGACGATGGACTCGCCGCCGAGCAGACCGCTGGCGACGACCAGGCCCTGCTCCTGGAAGGCGGCATCCTTGGAGGCCTTCTCCTCGTCCGAAAGACCGGCAGCGGCGTCGCGGCGTGCGGCCCACTTGTCGTAGGCGAGCTTGGCGCAGGAGCCCAAGAAGGCCGTGAGCGACATGTAGAACGGCAGGTACACGCCCAGGCCGATCATCATGGCCGGAATGCCGAGCCAGTACATGACGATGCCGGCGATAAAGCCGCCTGCGAACCACGGCACGCTCGGGATGCCCGAGACCATGGTGGCGACGACGCTTGCCTGCGCGGCCACAAAGCTCTTGTCGGGGCCGAAAGCATCCGGACCATAGGCGGTGACAAGCGCGACCATGACGGCAGCGGCGACCAGGGCGCCCACGATGCCGCCGATGGCCTGGCCGATCCACTGCGCACGCGGATTGGTGCCCAGCACGGCGCCGGCCTTAAAGTCGTTCATGACGTCGCCCGCAAGGCCGCATGCCACGGCCACGATGCCGGCGATAAAGAACAGCTTGACCTGGGCGATCTGTGCGAAGGCAGCCACGATGAGCATGACGATGAGGCCGAAGATCTCCATGGGGTCGATGCCCGTCTGGCCGCAGCTCTGCGCGCTCATGATGGTGGTGACAAAGGTGAACAGCGTGACGATGACGGCCGGGACGGGGCCAAGGTCGAGCGCGATGGCGACGATCACGGCGATGGCGGCAGTACCCAGGCCGATGATGCCGGCGTCGAGCTTAAGCGAGCCCGAGATGAGCGACTGCTCGTCGGTGTCGCTGGAGCTGTCGGCGGCGAGGCCGCGGGCGATGCCGGCGACCTGCGGCAGGATGTCCTTGAGGACGACGGCGACGCCAAAGCCCATCATGAGACCCATGCCGAGCGATTTGACGATGCCCTGCGCAGTCACAACGTCGAATAGACCGGCAGCGGTGCCGCCCACGATGATGCCAAAGTTACCTAGCAGCGCGCCGGCAAACCAGAAGGCAACCGGGGCGAAGCCAACCAAAAAGCCGATGGAGAGCAGCATGGGCGAGTTATAGATGGCAAAGGTCACGCCGGGGATATTGAGCGTGCACAGCATGCTGGGCACCACGCCCAGAGCGTCGCGAAGCACGCTGTAGATGCCTGCGATGGCCATGGAGCCAAAGAGCTGCTTGCCGGTCTTGCCGCCGGCCTCGGTGGCGCGCAGTGTCTGAGCTGCGGCATTGCCGGTGGGAAACTCCAGCGCGGCGTCCACGATAAAGTGGCGGTGGATGAGCGCGGTGGCCAGCAGGCCCAAGATGGTGCCGGCGAGTGCCACGATAAACATGTCGAGCCAGCTGATCTGGTCGGCATAGCCCAGCATCCAGGCGCCCGGGATGGTAAACGCCAGGCCGCCGGCGACCATGGCGCCCGCGGACATGATGGTGTGGGTGACGTTGGCCTCGTTGAGGCTGGCGTCACCCATGAGCTTCAGGAAGAACAGCGAGATGACGGCAGCGAAAATAATCGGCCAGGGGAGTGCACCCATCTTGAGGGCCGTGTAGGCCGAGCTTGCCGTGATGATCACGCAGCCAAGGACGCCGATGACGACGCCGCGCAGCGTGAGTTGCCCGCGCATCGAAGCGCGGTTCGAGGGATTGCTCATATAAAACTCCTTTGCGTATATCCGCTTCCCCCGGGAGCGCCGTTACGGATACGGCGCGGGAAGTCGGGTTACCAAGGGCCGCCGCGTGAGCTCGCAATCGACCGCGCACCAGTATAGCGGCACGGCAGTTAATTTGGGACTGGGCTTTTTTAGCTATCCCAAACGAAGCCGAAGGATGATTATTCTGGGACGGGGATTTAAAAATCATCAGGTACGCAATGATTTTTAAATCCCCGTCCCAGAATAATCATCGGGATATACTGCTGGGCAGACGAAAGGAGCGCCGACGATGCTTAATGGGTGCGCATATATATTGACGGTCGACGTGGGCAACACGTTCATTCGCTTTGGCCTGTTTGCAGAGGATTCGGCCGCGGCGCAGGAATGTCCGCTTGCGACATGCGAGATCACGACGCCGTCGAGCATTACGGCCGACGAAGCGCGCATGCGACTTATGCAGGTCATGGGCGCGCTCGCCGCCGATGCAGGTGTGCCCGGGGTGCTTGCACCCGCCGCGGCCGTGCTGAGCTGTGTAGTCCCGGCGCTCGAGCGCCCGTGGAAGGCGGCACTTTCCCGCACCTGCACGGGGCGCGTGCTCACCGTGGGGCCGGGACTTAAGACCGGCATACCCGTGCACTACGACGATCCGGCCGAGATCGGCCCCGACCGCATCGCCGATGCCGTGGCGGCCCGCGCCGTCTACGGCTCGCCGTGCATCGTGATTGACCTGGGCACGACGACCAATATCGAGGTCATCGACGTGCACGGTACCTTTGTGGGCGGCGTTATCGCGCCAGGCCTGGCCCTCGGCGCCCGTTCGCTTTCGGCGGCAGCAGCGCGCCTACCCCAGGTTGAGCCCTCGGCGCCAACGCACGTCATCGGACGCAACACGCGCGAGGCCATGCGCTCGGGTGTGGTTTTGGGCGAGGTAGCCCGCATCGACGGAATGCTCGACATGGTGCTTGCCGAGATGCGCGCGACCAAGGCCGCGGGAGAGGGCGATGTGCCCATCGTCATTACCGGCGACGATGCCGAGGCACTTGCGGCGCTGGTCGGCCATAGCCTGACGGTAGACGACGCGCTGACGTTGCGGGGTCTCGCCGAGCTCTACCGCATCAACCAAAAGCCCCGCTGCGCGTAGGGCGAGGGGCTGGTGGGATAAGCGCCCCTACCTTTCACCTGCTACAATGGGCCAAACTATTGCGATTGCGGAGGTGTCTGCCATGTCGGACGATCTTCATCAAACCGCGTCGGGCAAGCGCCGCGACGTTATTAGCTGGGACGAGTTCTTTATGAGCGTGGCCATCGCCGCGCAGCGCCGCAGCAAGGACCCCAACACGCAGGTGGGAGCGTGCATCGCCAGCACCAACCACCGCATCCTTTCGGTGGGTTACAACGGCACGCCCTCGGCGCTCAACGACGACTTTTTCCCGTGGGGTACGAGCGATGACCCGCTGCAGGACAAGCACAACTACGTGGTCCATGCCGAGGCCAACGCCGTGCTCAACTACCGTGGCTCGCTCAAGGACCTCGAGGGTTCCACGGTTTACGTCACGCTGTTCCCGTGCCACGACTGCGCCAAGATCCTGGCGCAGGTGGGCGTGGGCGAGGTCGTCTACCTGGACAATAAATATGCCGACACCGATGACGGCCGTATCAGCCGCCGCATTCTCGACTCCTGCGGCATCAGCTACCGCCAGGTCATCGTCGATGTCCAGATTGGTACCGGGGGACAGGCTCGGCAGTAGCGCGTGCCAACGCCAGCTGGCGGCAAAACAGCCAAAAGAGCCCCGTCCCAAATTGACTGCTCGTGAAAGTCGTGTCCGCACGCATGGCTGGCGCCTAAGCGGGTACATGGCTGTAGTAACATAGCCCCTGTCCGCGGGCGTGCCCGCGTTATTGTGAGAAAGGAGCCCCTGTGGCTGTTAACGAAGAGCTGCTTAAGAAGGTTCTTGAAGAGATTCGCCCCAACCTGCAGGCCGATGGCGGCGATATGGAGTATGTGGGCGTCGACGACGAGGGTGTTGTCAAGTTGGAGCTGCAGGGCGCCTGCGCCGGCTGCCCCATGAGCTCGCTAACTCTTTCCATGGGTATCGAGCGCATCCTGAAGGAGCATGTGCCCGGCGTTACCCGCGTTGAGCAGGTTAATGCTTCCGGCGAGACCGACGACCTGTACGACGAGTACGCGCCGTTTTAAGATGCGAAAGCTGCGGACGGCATACTCCGCATAGACGTTACGCCCAAATATGCGGCTGCGAGCGCAAGGCCCGCGGCCGCATTTGTATGTAGGGAGTAGGAGGATCGATATGCTCAACGACCTCTACCATATGCTTGATCCCGTCGCGATCTCGGCGGGCCCCATCACCATCTACTGGTACGGCCTGGCCTACGTGGTCGGCGCTCTGCTCACGGCGGTCGTCATGTACCGCACACAGCGTCGCTGGGGCTTTAACATCACGATTGACGACCTGACGAGTGTCGTGGTCGGCGTGGTCTTTGGCCTTATCATTGGCGCCCGCCTGTTCTACGTCATCTTTTACGGCGACGGCTACTACTGGGCGCATCCGCTCGAAATCTTTGCCACCAACGAAGGCGGCATGAGCTTCCATGGCGGCTTGGTGGGCGGCATCATCGGCGGCGTGCTCGTGTGCCGTATGTACAAGCTCGATGAGTGGACGTTGGCCGATCTTGCCGTCATTGGCGCTCCGCTGGCCCTGTGCCTGGGACGTTGCGCCAACTTTGTCAACGGCGAGCTGTGGGGCAAGCCGACTGATCTGCCCTGGGGCGTGATCTTTGGCGGCACCGCGGGCGACATGCCGCGCCACCCCTCCCAGCTCTACGAGGCATTCCTGGAGGGCATCGTACTCTTTTGCATCTTGCAGGTGCTCAGCCGCAAAAAACCGCTGCTGCCCCAGGGCACGTTTATGGGCGTGTTTGTGATGGGCTACGGCATCGTCCGCTTCCTGGTTGAGTTCGTGCGCGTGCCCGATGCGCAGCTGGGCTATCTGCTGGGCGGCGTCATCACCATGGGTCAGCTGCTGAGTTTGCCGCTCGTGATTGCCGGCCTGGTGCTCATCATCTTCGCCCGACACCGCAATCGCCCCCAGCGCATCTACCTCGACGTCTAACCGCCACAAAGGGGACAGGCACCTTTGTGGTGGTTTGCTGGGCAACGATGACAGAACCGTAACGTTTTCCCAGATAAAACCTGCCAAATAAACCTGTCCCTTTTTGGCGGGTTTCTAGAAAGGCTCTTTGGACTGTGAAGGATTCCGACCTCTCCACAACGGCTGCGCGCGACGCTGCCCGCATCGTCTGGTTTAAGCGCTACCCAGCCAAGCAGACGCTCATCGCATTTTTGCTCGCGCTGTTGGCGACCACGGCGTTTTCTATCGATCCCGCGCCGGTCTCGAGCAACGCAGTCTTGGCGATTGACCCCAAAGCCTCGGGCATGCTGTACGTGTGCTACGAGGTGCTCCTCTCGTTTGCCGGCCATACCGACGCGGTCATGCTGCTTGCGCTTGCCTGCCTGCTCACCTTGCCGTTTCGCTACGTGTTCTTTGGCCGTGGCGACACCTGGCGTCCATCGATCATTCTGCCGTCGCTGTTCTTCGCCATCTGCATGGTGTTCGGTCGCAGCTACGATCTCACCGACTCAGCCGAGATTGTCCTTGGCGACAAAGCTCGCATCATCTGCGCCTGGATTGGCGGCGCGGGCTGGATGCTCCTGGCGATCGTTGCCTTCTACCTTGCCTTTGAGTGTCTAGATTGGCTGAGCTCTCGGCGCATTCCGTTTTCGGAGGCGCACTTTGGCCGCGTATGGCGTGTGGCTCACGCCGTGCTCTCGGTCCATCCCTTTGCCGGGCCCTTCCTGGTGCTTATGGTCGCCTGGGCGCCCACGCTCATCGCTTCGCTGCCCGGCCTTTTTATGGGGGACACCGGCGCGCAGATTCGCCAGTGGTTCAACTATCCCAACGGCACGAGCGATTACCTGCGCCTACTCAACCCCAACGTGCTGCTCAACGGGCATCATCCCGTAGTGCACACGGCCATTATCGGCTCGTGCGTTCAGCTGGGGCTTTCGCTGTTCAACAGCGCTAACGCGGGCCTCATCATCTATACCTGCGCTCAGTTTGTCATCACGGCTGCCTGCATGGCCTATTCCATCTCGTCGCTGCGCAAACTGGGCGTGAGCCTGCCGGTTCGCGGTGCGATCCTGCTGTTCTTTGCGTTTATGCCGATGTTCTCTAACTACGCGGCCCTGCTCACCAAAGACGTGCTCTTTGCCGACGCGTTTTTGGTGCTGTTGGTGCAGACAGTGAAGCTCGTGGCCTGCGGCCTGCCCCGTCGCGATGCCAATGTCGAGCGAGCGGGCGAGAAAGCCCCCGCGCTCTTTGCGCGCCACGACTGGCTGCTGCTCGCTCTGGGTGCCATGGGTTCCACGTTTTTTCGCAATGGAGGCCTGGTCTTTCCGTTGGCGGCCTGCGTAATCGCGGCGGCGTTTTGCGCATGGGACGCGCATGCGGCTCGTCGCGCAGCCAAGCAGGCTGGTACTGCGCCTTCGGGCGGCATCCCGCGCTTCCGCTGGGTGGGAGTTCTTGCGGTGCTTGCACTCTGCCTTGCCTCTAATATGTACTTCACCAAGGTTTTTATGCCGGCGCACGACATCACGCCTGGTTCCAAGCGCGAAATCCTCTCGATTCCGTTCCAACAGACGGCTCGTTTTGTCCAAAAGCACGACGGCCTCAACTCGGGTGTCAACCCCACGGTTAAGGAGGACGGCACCATCGTGGAGGCTCCTTGCGACGGCTTGGTGACCGACGAAGAGCGTGCCGTGATCGACCGTGTGCTCAAGTACGAGAATCTGGGCCGCCGCTACAACCCCGACAAGTCGGATGCCGTCAAAAATTGCTTTAACGAATACGCCTCGCAGGAGGACATCGATGCCTATTTTGAGGTATGGGCTCAGATGTTTAAGAAGGATCCCGAGTGCTATATTTCGGCGCTTATCAATAACTACTATGGTTATTTTTATCCGAGCGCGCGCGATGCCTGGGTCTACAGCACGGCGCGCAGTGCCGAGATTATGGCGCGCCCCGATAATCTCAAGTACTTCGACTTCCATCCGGTCGATAGCAAGGTTGTGCGCTGGTGCGACCACCTGATCAACCTGTATCGCGTGGCAGTACAACGCATCCCGTTTATCTCGCTCACCATGAGCTCGGCCACCTATGTGTGGATCATGATCGCCGTGGTGGTCTACCTGCTGCGTCGTCATTCATGGCGTGCGCTGACAATCTGGGTGCCGCTGTTGGGCGTGCTCGCTGTGTGCCTGATTGGCCCGTGCAACGGATCGACCTACATGCGCTACCTGTACCCGGTCATTGCCTGCATGCCCTTCGCCATCGGCGCCACCGTTACCCGCAGCGACTTCCTCTGGTCCTAACCTGGTGCATTGGGGTCAGGTTTCTTTGCTGCACCAAAGGGGCCAAAGGGGCCATCATCACGACGCCTTCATTTTGGGGTTTATCTTGCAGGCCAGTAGGTATATCATAACGACGTTTGTTTATATTGCCCGAGCATCTGCGCTGGGCTTTAGGTCGAAACCGATAGGAGACACGTATGTCCGGACACTCTAAGTGGGCCACAACCAAGCATCGTAAGGGCGCGCAGGACGCCAAGCGTTCCGCCCTCTTCTCCAAGCTCAGCCGCAACATCACCGTTGCTGCCCGTCTCGGCGGTGACCCGCTGCCCGAGAACAACGCCAGCCTCGCCGCTGCCGTTGCCAAGGCCAAGGCTCAGTCCATGCCTAAGGACAAGATCAAGTCCGCTATCGACAAGGCTTTTGGTTCGGGTGCTGACGCCGCCGTCTACGAGAACATCGTATACGAGGGCTACGGTCCCGCCGGTGTCGCCGTCTACGTCGACTGCCTGACCGACAACCGCAACCGTACCGCCGCTGATGTCCGTTCCGCCTTCTCCCACGCTGGTGGCAACCTGGGCACCTCCGGCTCCGTCGCCTTCCAGTTTGAGCGCAAGGGCCAGATCGTCGTCGCCAAGGAGATCCTGGACGAGAACGCCAAGAAGGAGACCATGATCGCCAACGGTGCTGCCGGTGACGAGGATGAGTTCATGATGGCCATCGCCGAGGCCGGTGGCGAGGACTACGAGGATGCCGGCGAGGAGTGGATCGTCTGGACTGCTGCCAACGACGTCATGGCTGTCTCCAAGGCGCTCGAGGAGCAGGGCGTCCAGGTCAAGGGCTCCGAGACCACCATGGTCCCGACTACCCCGACCGAGGTCTCCGGCGCCGACGCCAAGAAGGTTCAGCGCCTCATCGACCGTCTTGAGGAGCTCGACGACGTCCAGGACGTCTACAGCACCATGGACATGACCGACGAGGTCATCGCTGCCCTCGAGGAGGAGTAGCGCCAGCACGGATTGAGCCGTGCATATCTGGGCATAATGAAGCGAGCATGCAAGCCTCGTGGAATAGATGAGCCGGATCCGCGTGCGTAGAGCACCGGACCCGGCTCTTTTATAATGATGCGAACCGTTTTGCATTTCGAGAGCCGAGATTTGAAGGGAGCGCCGCGTGCGCGTACTCAAACGAGCCCTAGCGATCGTGTACCTTGCCGCCACCATCGTGGCGCTGGGTACGCTTGTCTGCCAGTTTTGGGGGCCGTATACGTATCGCTTTATGCTGCTGATGCGCGACCCCATGCCGCGTATCGTCGTCACGGCGTGCGGCGGAGTTGTGGCGATCGGCGTGTTGGCAAGCTTCTTCCGCCTGATGTTTGCTCGTCGCGAGCCGTCCTGCGTGCATCCGGCGGGGGAGCGCAATATCGAGGTTACCCTTGCGGCGCTTTCTTCGTGTGCCAGGGCTGCTGCTGAGCGCGACGACCGCGTGATGGTCGAGCATGTCGAGGCCCGCGTCCAAGGCTCCGACGATTCGCACGTCCGTTTTAAGGTCGAGGCCATCGCGCTCGATGATAAGGACGTTGCCGCTCTTGCCACCTCGATGCAGCAGCGCATCGAGAAGGCCTGCGACACCATGCTCGGCACGCCGGGTACGACCGCGCGTGTCCGTTTTTTGCCGTCCAAGACTACCGTCCAGACCGTGGAGGTTTCCGGTGAGTGATACCAATCAAGATAAGACCGCTCGTACGCCGCGCCTGACGATTGACCAGAGCGCTACGCCGGCGAGCGAACCTGTTGATTCCAAAGCAGAGGCAACCGAGTTACAAGACGCGGCAGCCGCGGATTTTGACGAGGCTATGGGTCTCATCAAGGGTACGGGCGCTGCCATCTGGAGCTATGCTGTGCGTCATCCCAACACCACGCTCGGTGCCGTCGCCGGCTTTATCCTTGCCGTGTTGGTGCTCACGTTGGGCCTGTGGGATACGCTCGTCATTGCATTCTTCGTGCTGATCGGCGCCGTGATCGGTCAAATTCGCGACGGCGAGAACGGGATCGTCAACTTCTTCGGCCGTCTGTTTAGCGGCCGCTAATATGTATTCGACTGTCGCATCCGCGGCAGGCATAAGGAGGAACCATGGCTTTTAATACGAAGGTCGATGTAGCCGATACCGAGCTCGAGGAGAACGAGGCGGTCGTCTCCGAAGCTGAGGATGTAGAACTCGAAGGTCAGTCCCTCGCCGAGACAGAGGCCGAGTCCGATACGGATGAGGATGACGAGGAAGCGGACGAGTCCGAGGACTCGCTCACCTATTCCAACGGCGTGATCGAGAAAATCGTCGCCATGGCCACCCGCGAGGTGCCGCACGTTCTGGGCATGAAGGGTAACCTCATGCACTTTGTGCAGGAGCAGTTTGGTGCCGAGAACCTGACCAAGGGCGTGACGGTCGAGGTCACCGACGACAACCGCGTGGTCGTCAACATCTCGGTCATCATCGAGTACGGCGCCTATGCGCCTGCGATCTTTGACGACGTTAAGGCGCGCGTCACCGAGCGTCTTGCCGCGATGACCGGCCTTGAGGTGGCAGGCGTCAACCTGCGCATCGAGGATGTCATCACCCCCGAGGAGTACGAGCACCGCACCAGCCAGCACGAATAACCTTCCAAAAGGGGACAGGTTTGTTTTGGCAGGTTTTATCTGCGAAAACGTTAAACGGCCGACCGCGCAAGCAAAAGCGTGGCCGGCCGTTTTTGTACGCTCCCGATGTAGTCATACCGCTCGTCTAACTAGGGGTTGCAATCCCCACGTTCCGCGTTACTCTAATGGGCGCATTGTTTCCAAATTGTTAACGAGGGGTTGCCGTAATGGCCGACGAACACGAAACAGAAAGCAAGGCATGGGCAATTGAGGCCGCTGCGGCAGAGGCGGCGTCGCGTGCTGCCGAGGAGGTGCATCGTCCTCCCGTAGTGCCGATGGAGCGCGTGGTCGATCGCGATGTTATCGAGCGGGGCGAGCGTGCTGGTCGCAAGCGCAGCCAGGAGCCGGGCTTTCCGCGCTTTTTTGCCGAGCTCAATTTGGGCCTGATCCTCACGGCCTTTGCCATCGTTGCGTTTAAAACACCTAATCACTTTGCTTTTGGCGGCACCTCGGGCGTGTCGGTCATTCTGTCCACGCTGTTCCCGACCCTGCCCGTCGGCGTCTTTATGTGGATTATCAATGCGGTGCTCGTCATCCTGGGCTTTATCTTTTTGGAGCGCAAGGCAATCCTGTGGAGTGTCTTTGCCTCGTTTGCGCTGTCCGCCTATGTTTCGCTGTTTGAGCTCTTTATTCCGACCGATGTCTCGATGACGGGCGATATGTGGCTCGACCTGTGCTTTGCCGTGATTCTGCCGGCGCTCGGCAGCGCTATCGTCTTTGATATTGGTGCCTCGACGGGCGGCACGGACATTCTCGCCATGATCCTCAAACGTCGCACCACGCTTGAGATCGGCCGTGCGCTGCTGTTGGTCGATATCGGCATTGTGACCATCGCGGCCTTCTTGTACGGCCCGCGCGTCGGTCTGTATTGCGTGCTTGGCCTGTTTGCCAAGACGCTCGTGGTCGACAAGGCCATCGAGAGCATTCACCTGCGCAAAGTCTGCACGGTCATTTGCTCCGAGCCCCTTAAGGTCGAGGAGTTTATCGTCAAACATCTCAACCGCACGGCGACTATCAGCCGCGGCTACGGCGCCTTCTCGGGCAAGTGCGTGACGGTGATCATGAGCGTGCTGAGTCGTCGCGAGGCCGTGCAGCTGCGTCGCTACGCTCGCGAGATCGATCCGGGTGCCTTTATCACGATCGTCGACAGCTCCGAGATCGTCGGCAAGGGTTTCCGCGGAACGAACTAACGCGGTCGAGCTTATCAAACAATCGAATAGCGCCCTGCGCATTGCAAATGCGTCATGTTGGAGTATTTGTCCCCACATTGGGTGATAATGATGCTAAAGACATCGTTTGCGATCCAGATGATTCGCTCAAGATACGAAGGGATGATCTCGATGTTCTGTTCGCAGTGTGGTGCCCCCATGGGCGACAACGATAAGTTCTGTGGTGCGTGTGGTGCCCCCAATGCCGGTGCCGCAGCCTCTGCCCCTCAGGGTCAGCCCCAGCAGTTTGTTCCGCAACCGCCCGTGGCGAATGCGTCCAAGGGCTGTGTGGCTCAGGCGTTTGAGGACATGACCAAGACGCCGGGCGTGCTGCAGCGCGTGTGCCAGATCGCCTTTTTGCCGGCGCTGATTTGTGTTGTGTCGGTGCTCGTGCTGTTCATTCCCGTTATCGGCGGTATCGCGGCTGCCATCGGCTTTTTGGCAGCTTGCATTGCGAGCGTGTGTGGTTCCGGCTTTGGTATTGAGTGGGGTCGCGATCTGTCGCTCAAGGTTGATGACGGTATGGATCGTCCACTCATGCGTTCCACGTCGTTTGGCCTCGGAGTCTTTTCGAGCGTTATCTCGGTCGTGCTCGAGGTTATCGCTGCCATTCCCGTTATCGGTGTAGTGCTTTCGCTGGTGGAGAGCGTGGTAATTGGCGCCGCGGGCTCGTATTCGTATTACGGCTCTTATGCACTCGAGGCAGCGCTGTTCGGCTCGCTTGGCCTGCTTGTCCTGGCTATGATTGCCACGGCGGTCTTGGGGGTCTTCTTTAAGATGTTCGCCGACATTGCCGTGATGCACTTTGCGGTGACCGGTCGTGTCGAGAGCGCGTTTTCGCTCGATAAGGTCTGGGCGGCCTTTAAGCACAACAAGACCAAACTGTTCTGCGCTTCGTTCCTTCCCGAGTTTTTGACGGGCCTGGTCGCCAACGTTGTCACCTGGATCCTGACGTTCGTCTTTGGCACCATTGCCTCTGTCGGTATGTATAGCTACTACTACCGTCCTACGGCTATTGAGGCGCTTGTTACCGGCGGTGGCATCACGCTCGTATTGTTCTTGGTGCTGACGGCGTTTGTCACGGTATTCCTCACGGTCTTTGGCAAGATGCTCAAGCACCGTGCCGTTGGCTATTGGGTTGCGCGCTACGCAAGCGAGTGGGCCGACGAGGACAAGGACGACGTCCTGACTTTTGTGCTGCCGTTTGAGAAGAAGTCTGCTCCGGCTGGTTTTAGCGCCGACGCAGCGCCCGTATCCGATTCCGCTGCGGCGCCGGCGCCTGCGCCCGAGCCCGAGCCCGTGCCTGAGCCCGAGCCCGCGCCCATGCCGGAACCGGAGCCCGAGCCTGCACCTGAGCCCGAGCCTGCGCCAAGCTCCGACGAGGACCCGCAGGACGAGTAACCCTGCCACCTGCCATTTGGGGACGGGGTAGAAACGGTAGAAATAGCGCTTGACAAATAAGCGGGGGCGGACGTGCCGAAGCGTCCGCCCCCGCTTTGATATCGCGATGCGGCTATGACTGCGAGATGGTCGTGGATCGACTACTCGTCGTGCTTCTCCTCGCGGCGAGCGACGGCACGTGCATCATGGATGCCCTTGATGGCGGCATGGCGCGCCGTGCGGGCATCATGGATAGCATCGCGAGCCTCGGCGGCCGTGGCCTTGGCAGAGCGCAGTTTGGCTGCCAGGTCGGGATTGGTCTCGGCGACCGCGGCAATCGTGGGGCCGTCGAGCTCTTCTTGTGTGGGCTCGGCCAAAAAGTCGATGGCATATTGGGCGGCCACCATGGAGCCCTTGGCCAGTACCGACTCGTCAATCTTGTAGAAGCAAGAATGTTGGGCGTACGTGGCGCCAATCTGGGGGTTGCGCGTGCCAACAAAGGCGAGCACGCCCGGTACGCGGCGCAGGTACTCCGAAAAATCCTCACCCGAGAGTGTGCCGCGATAATGGCCTTGGCCGGTGGGGCCCAGGCATTTGATTACTGCCTGGCGGCAGCGCTCGCTCGAGGCGGCATCGTTTTCGACCTTGTAATTGGCGATGGTGTAGTCGGTGAGCTCTGCCTCGGCGCCCAAGGCGGCCGCGGTATGCTCCACGATGCGGCGCATGAGCTCCGGCATTTCCTCGTGGGTCGAATCTCCGTAGGTGCGCACCGTGCCGGCGAGGTAGGCCGTGCCGGCGATAACGTTGCGCGCGGTGCCGCCGTGCAGCTCGCCGACGGTAATGACGGCCGGCTCGTAGGGACTGATCTCGCGCGAAACGATGGTCTGCAGAGCGTTGACGATCTCGGCGGCAACCATAACGGCGTCGTGACCGCGCTGGGGCATGGCGCCGTGGCACGAGGTGCCGCGGACGTCGATGCGGAACCAGTCGGTATTGGCCATGCGCGGTCCGGGCTCACAGCTCACGGTGCCGGCGTCGACCTCACTCCAGATGTGCGCGGCGTAGGCGCCATCGACGCCGTCGAGCACGCCCGTGCCGATCATGAGCTTGGCGCCCTGGCCGTTTTCCTCGCTGGGCTGGAAGACGATGCGGACTTCGCCGTGGATGTCGTCGGTCATATGGCGCAGGATTTGCAGCGTGCCGAGCATCATGGCG
Organism: uncultured Collinsella sp.; assembly: GCA_959601045.1. Lineage (GTDB taxonomy): Bacteria > Actinomycetota > Coriobacteriia > Coriobacteriales > Coriobacteriaceae > Collinsella. The sequence continues at coordinate 7,603 of CAUGNZ010000010.1, read as the reverse complement.
ATGTGGCAGTCGTGGCCGCAGGCGTGCATGCAGCCCTCGTTGACGCTGGCGAAATCCTCGCCGGTCTGCTCGGTGACGGGCAGGGCGTCGATATCCGCACGCAGCAGGATACGGCGGCGCGGCGTGCCGTCCTCGCGGTAGGCGTCGGGCGCGGTGCCGCGAAGGGTCGCAACAAGGCCCGTCTTGAGGGGACGCTCGTAGGGGATATTCATGGCATCGAGCTGGTTGGCGATGTCGGAAGTCGTGCGCTCCTCGGCAAGGCTCAACTCCGGGTGCTTATGGAAGTGGCGGCACTGCTTGATGATATAGGGCTCAAACTCGGCAGCGATATCTTGGATGGCTGCGGTGACGTCGTCAGCCGCACGAGCCTCGGTCGCCGCCATAATCTGCTGTGCCTTGGTCTTCGTCATGGTCGATTTGCTCCTTGCTGGGTTGATCGCAAAATCGTACAGGCTCTCTCCAGTATGCCACCTGCCGCTAGGGCTGGTAAAGTTGCCGTTTGCCGCTTGGGGTTTTGTTGCAAGGGCGGGGGAGTACACTCGGGGGTGTTGAATTTCCTGCCAGAGATGGGGATGCCCATGCAACATATCGATCGGATTATCCGCTCCAAGAACGTCTTTACCGCGCAAGACGGCATCGATACTGCCCGCGAGCTGGCGATTGCCATCGCAGGCGACCGTATCGTCGCAGTCGGCAAGCCCGATGACGTGATTGCCGCCGCGCCTGCCGCCACGCCGGTTATCGACTACGGCGAGCAGTTTGTCTGCCCAGGTTTCCATGACGCTCATCTGCACTTCTTCCATACCTCGGTCGGCTCCTCGCCGTACATGCTCATGGATATGGGCACGTCCGAGACTGCGCTGGTGCAGCACGCGCTCGAGTTTTCCAAGGACCTGCCCGATGACGCTTGGGTTGTGACGCAGGGCTGGCGCGACTACCGTTGGGACCCGCCCGAGCATCCTACCAAGGCGTCGCTCGATGCGGCATTCCCCGATCGTCCCTGCGTTATGTATTCGGGCGACGGGCATACGCTTTGGCTCAACAGCCGCGCACTCGAGGCGCTCGGCGTCACACGCGACAGCGAGCCGCCAGCGGGCGGCAGCTACGACAAGGATGCAAACGGCGAGCTCACGGGCATTGCTCACGAGGCGGCTGCCATGCAGCTGCTACCGCGCTGCCTTGAGTGGCTGGGCGAGGATCGCATCGTAAGCGCTTACGCCGATCAAATGAGGCGGATGGCCGAGCAGGGCATCACCTCGATATGCGATATGTCGCTCATGCCCATGCCGGGCTGCGACTTTATCCGCGACGATGTCTACGACAAGCTGCAGGCCGCCGGCAAGCTGGGCATCCGCGCCCATTTGTTTCCCACGCTGCTGGATGACCAATCGCGCTTGGAAGAGCTACAGACCCGCTACGCGAACAACGCGCTGCTCTCGGCACCGGGCTTTAAGCAGTTCTTCGACGGCGTGTCGAGCGAACACACGGCATATCTCACCGAGCCCTATACCAATCCGCGCTTCCCGGGCGACCAGGGCCGTCTGACAGTTCCTGCCGAGCGCATGCGCAAGCTGGTTCTGGCGGCTGCGGAGCGTGGTCACACCGTGCGCATCCACGTCATCGGCGATGGTGCCATCCATGCCGCGCTCGATATCTTCGAGGAAGCGGCCGAACTGTACGGCCTGCCCCAGCACGGCCATAACACGCTCGAGCATCTGGAGAACCTCTTGCCCGAGGACATCGATCGTCTACGCAAGCTTAACGTCGTTGCCTCGAGCCAGCCTTGTCACATTACACTCGACCCGGGCGGCCCCGAGCGCGATCTGGGCCTGGAGCGCAGCCGCATCATGTGGCCGTTTGCGACCTATAAGCAGCGCGGCATTCGCCAAGCCTTCGGCACCGATAGCCCCATAACAGCTGTTACCAGCATGAACGTGCTCTACACGGCTATCACGCGCCAGGACCCCAAAAGCCACTGGCCCGAGGGCGGCTGGCTGCCGAGCGAGCGTATCGACGCGGCAACGGCCCTGCGCAACTACACGCTTGGCAGCGCGTACGCAGCGGGCGACGAGCAAAACCTCGGCAGCCTGGAGCCCGGCAAATACGCCGATCTGGTAGTCCTGGACCAAAACCCGCTCACCGTTGACCCCCAAGAACTCCAAGCCGCCAAAGTCCAAGCCACCTACCTAGCCGGCAACCTGATCTACGAGCGCTAGCCCCATACCCCACCCATAAGGGGCGCGTTTCTGCAACGTGCCCCTTTCTTGTTCGCACCATCTGCATCGCCATTTTGCTGCACTGACTTTTCTGAATACCGGGCCCGAGATTGGTCAACCCTAGGCTCCCGGAGCTGCGTTGGGGTCGGTTTCGTTGGCGGCCGCCTGCTTATGGGTGGCAAAGACCGAGCCTTCGTGGTCGAAGAGCTTACGATATTGCATGCGGTCCAGGCGATCGCGCGCATTAGCGGTCTTGGCGGGAACGTTCTTGGCCTCGGCTGTATACCAAACGCCGTGCGCATCCTGCGCCCCCACCACGTTTATCGCCGGCATGTGCGCTCGGTTTTGCAAGCGTGCGCGTTGGTAGGCGGTGAGCGGGGCACCGATGGCATTGAGTGTGAGTGCACCGACGTTATTGATGCTTGTGTTGAGTTCCCCACTCGTTTGTGCGTTGCCGGCGACATCGTAGTTCGCCCAGACCACATAGCGTGTCTGCCAGATGCGCTCGGTATGGGTGGCATCGTCCTCATCGGTAAAGTAGAGGTCGTTGTAGCGGTCGGTGAAGAACGGCTGGTGGTCGCCGTACATCACCACGACGACAGGGCGGTCGAGATCACGCAGCTTTTCCAGGAAGGCGGCGAAGGCGGCATCGGACGCTTCCATGAGCGAGCAGTATTCATTGGTCCAGGTGATAACTTTGTCGGACACACCTTCGACGGCAAGGTGCAGTTGCTGGTCGGTGGGCACCAAGCCCGTGTCATAGGCGGAGTGGTTTTGCATCGTCACGTCGTGGATGAAGATCGGCTGGTCGCTCTGCTTTAGTACCTCGAGGCACTTGTCGTAGGTGGCGGCGTCGGTGACCTTGCGGCAGAGCTCGGGTGCGCCGGCGAAGTCCTCGATCGAGAGGAACTCGTCGAATCCCATGTCCGCGAAGACGTTCTCGCGATTCCAGTTGGTGGCGTGGTTGGGGTGCATGGCCACGGTGCGATAGCCGAGTCTCTTGAACTGACGGGCGAGGTTCTCGCTCGGGGCCAGGTTGTAGCTCATGAACGGGTAGACGCCAGCGCCCAGGAATGCCATGGAGTGTCCGGTTAAGAACTCGAACTCGCTGTTACAGGTGCCGGCACCGAAGGCGCTCATGTAGCTCACTCCCTGCAGAAGCGCGTTGTCGATGGCTTTGAAGCGCTCGGGCCCCTTATAGCCACAGCCCAGTTCGTTAAAGATTGAAAGGTCGGCGAAGGACTCGTTCATGATGCAGATGACTGAGGGCTTGAGCTGGTCAAACTGTTCGACGGCAGCGGCACGGGAGGGGTCGGCGATGCCGTTCGTGCCCGCGTTCCAGCGCGCGGCAAGGCGCTTGATGATCGCCGAGGCCTCACCGCTCTTGTAGTGCTTGGGTTTAGGCGGCACCATTTTTTGCGCGCTCGAAATAAAGGTGGGGAGAAACCCCTGACTGTAATAGCTTTCGAGGGGCTTCCAGGTATGAAGCTTGATGCCCAAGGTGTCGTAATAGCTGATGAAGGCCTGCGCCCCCAGTGCGGCTCCGGCAACAAGTGCGGTACGACGGTCGACGGAGAGGGGGAGTTTGGATTTGGTTGCGACTGGATGTTCCCTCGGCGCTGTCGATGTCCCCTCGGTTGCCGGAGACGCCTTTGAGTCCTTCGATTTCAAGGACGCAGACATCGCATGGTCGATGGACTCGGGGGACGTTTCCGATGCGCGGCGCGGCGGTCGCCCACATGCATCACGCGGAATGAGGACGATAAGCGCGATTCCCAAGGCCGCGGCGGCAAGCCCCATGAAGCAGAAAGTGCTGAGCTCATAGGTGTAGCTGCCGGCGACCGTCGCAGCGGTCGAGAGGGCGAACAGGTCTCCGGGTTGGATGGGCATCGATTTGAACGTGATTACGAAGTACTCGGCGATACCGATGCTGGCGAGCGCAACGATGCCAACGATTGCGGGGGTCTTACGGCGGTGCGGCAGATAGAACAACAGGCACAAGAAGCAGAAGATGAGCAAAAGCTCTAAAAGTGCCGGTCCGGCCTGCATCTTCCATAGTTCATGGTTGGAGGGCAGCTCGAGGGCGAGCATCGAGCATATCGATGCGCCGCCGATCGTTGCCAGCGTACGGGGGTAGGGATGGTCGGTCATCCAGCTTTTCAGATCCTTCATGCTCATCTTCATCGTCTCTGTTCCTTACTCCTAGTTCAGCGTCTTCACGAGCTTCTCCAGGTTGTCGTTCATGATGGGTGGGTAATCCTCGCCGGCTTTAAGCTGTTTGTCAGTGAGCCCCTCGACGGGGTCGAGCTGGACGCATTGTCGTCAGAAGCGGCGAGAGCAAAGACCGCACTTAAAAGGGGCATATATGCCGCCGCCATGGGGCCACGGTGACGAATAGGACGCCGCTTGGGATGGCGACGGTAGATTCGGTTGTCCATAGATTGCTCCTGAATTGAAAACGGCTGCGTCGGGGTGCCGACGGCCGAAGGCGATGCCGCTGTGGCACGCGGTAGCTATTTGATTCAATTGGGAGCCGTTAATCGTCCAGACGGACCCTGAGGGATAATAGAGTGGCCGGGGCATATGAAGATCGCTCGGTGCCGATGACGGCTAGGGCGGAGATCAGCAAGAGGGTGATGAACGATGTCGCGCCCACGGGGACGGTGTCACCGCCACGGGCGATCGACAGATTGCCGGCGAGCTCGGCGCAGATGGTGCAGCCCGCGCCGGTGCAGTCATGATGCAACTCATGGGCGGTTGCGATGGGGGAGAGGATGGTTACCGCGAGAAGGGCGAAGACGAGAGCCAGGGCGAGCAGGCGAGTGCGAACGGGCGGCATGGAGTCGCGTGCATCGCGATTCGGTGCTATATCTCGCCATGCCGAGGTGCTCAGCTCATCAGTCATCTGCCCTCCCTTCCTCTCATCTGGGCATATTTCATCTGGAGGATTGTAGTCTTGAGAAGCTGATTCACAAAGTTGCCGCGCTAAAACTTCATGCTTTCCGGTCCGCCTTGGGGCTGCGCATAAGTTATCCTCCGACATTCAGAAAATCTAAGTGCCAAAAAATAAGATTTTTTGACTCCGTGTTGTATAACCCGCCATTCGTGGGTACCATTCAACGCGTACGCAAACAAAAAGGGTTAACCCGCGCGGCATGACCGCGCGGCCCACAAAGGAGGAAACAAGCATGTCGTCTTTGAAGCCGCTTGCAGATCGCGTCCTGGTCAAGCCCGACGAGGCCGAGCAGAAGACCGCTTCTGGTCTGTATATCGCCAGCAACGCTCAGGAGAAGCCGCAGCGCGGCACCATCGTTGCCGTGGGTGCCGGTAAGGTCAACGACAAGGGCGAGCGCATCCCCATGGACGTTCAGGTCGGCGACGTTGTCATTTACGGTAAGTTTGGTGGCAACGAGGTCAAGGTCGACGGCGAGAAGTATCTGCTGATGCGCGCCGACGACATCTACGCCGTCGTCGAGGCCTAGTCTCGTCAGAATCTCTGATTCGTCTTTGAACGCGGTCGCCGCATAGGACTCGGAAGCGGCGACGCGAGTCACATTTCTTTTGGAGGATTACTCACCATGGCAAAGAACATTACGTTCAACACCGATGCCCGCGCTAAGCTCGCCAAGGGCGTCAACACTCTGGCCGACGCCGTTACCGTCACCATGGGCCCCAAGGGCCGCTATGTCGCTCTGCAGCGCACGTTCGGTGCTCCGACCATCACCAACGACGGCGTTTCCGTCGCTAAGGAGATCGAGCTCGAGGACAACATCGAGAACATGGGCGCTCAGCTGGTGAAGGAGGTCGCCACCAAGACCAACGACACCGTGGGTGACGGCACCACCACCGCAACCCTGCTCGCTCAGGCTATCGTCAACGACGGTCTGCGCAACGTCGCCGCCGGCGCCAACCCGCTGGCCATCCGTCGCGGCATCGACAAGGCCGTAAACGCCGCCGTCGCCGAGATGAAGAAGCAGGCCAAGCCGGTCGAGACCAAGGAGCAGATCGCTTCCGTCGGCACCATCTCCGCTGGTGACCCCGAGGTCGGCGAGAAGATCGCCGAGGCCATGGAGGTCGTGGGCAAGGACGGCGTCATCACCGTCGAGGATTCCCAGACGTTCGACATCACCATCGACACCGTCGAGGGCATGCAGTTCGACAAGGGCTATGTCTCCGCTTATTTCGTCACGGACAACGACCGCATGGAGGCCGTGATGAAGGATCCGTACATCCTCATCACCGACCAGAAGATCTCCAGCGTTCAGGACATCATGCCTGTTCTCGAGGCTGTCCAGCGCGCCGGCCGTGGCCTGCTCATCATCGCTGAGGACATCGACGGCGAGGCTCTGCCGACCCTGGTCCTCAACAAGATCCGTGGCGCCCTCAACGTCTGCGCCGTCAAGGCCCCGGGCTACGGCGATCGCCGCAAGCGCATCCTCGAGGACATCGCCGTCCTCACCGGTGGCCAGGCCGCTCTGGACGAGCTGGGCGTGAAGGTCGCTGACATCACCGCCGATATGCTCGGTACCGCTAAGTCCGTCACCATCTCCAAGGACAACACCGTCGTCGTCGGCGGCGCTGGCTCCAAGGAGGCCATCGACGCCCGCATCGCTCAGATTAAGGGCGAGATGGAGAACACCACCTCTGACTTCGACCGTGAGAAGCTCCAGGAGCGCCTGGCCAAGCTCTCCGGTGGCGTTGCCGTCATCAAGGTCGGCGCTGCTACCGAGTCCGAGCTCAAGGAGATCAAGCACCGCGTCGAGGACGCCCTGCAGGCTACCCGTGCTGCTGTCGAGGAGGGCATTGTCGCCGGCGGCGGCGTCGCCTTCATGGACGCTGCTCCTGCGCTCGATGCTGTCGAGATCGACGACCCCGAGGAGAAGATCGGCGTCGACATCGTCAAGAAGGCTTTGACCGCTCCGGTCGCCACCATCGCCAAGAACGCTGGCTTTGAGGGCGCTGTCGTGGTCGACAAGGTTGCCGAGCTGCCCGCCGGCCAGGGTCTCAACTCTGCCAACGGCGAGTGGGGCGACATGATCGAGATGGGCGTCCTCGACCCCGTCAAGGTCAGCCGCGTCACCCTGCAGAACGCTGCTTCTGTCGCCAGCCTGATCCTCATCACCGAGGCTACCGTCTCCGATGTGCCCAAAAACACTCAGCTTGAGGACGCTATCGCTGCTGCCACCGCTGGTCAGCAGGGCGGCGGTATGTACTAAGGCCGACAAGGTCTAGAACTCCCACCGGGGATCCGGGGGCGTGACGGGGTTTCTCTCCGGAACGTCCTCGGACATGCAAAGAGGCTCCGCATCGCGCTTCGCGCTGCGGAGCCTCTTTGCGTCCTGACGCTCCTATTTGGCAAGGTGTTTTTTAGAATCCGTTTTGCGCTC
>CAUGNZ010000009.1 GCA_959601045.1 uncultured Collinsella sp. | reverse complement strand
ATAGGACGACACTACGTTGGCACCCGCCAGCGCGCCGCTATCGGCCGCCACCTGGGTATCCCCGGCACGCGACATGCTCCATATCGCCGCGGTCGACGAAAACAGCAGCGTGAGCACCACCAAGATGACCACCGCAGAGGAGAGCGTGGTGTAGGCACCGTCTTCGATAAACAGGTCGATACCGGCTCGACCCATAAAGCCGCCTCGTTTGCGGAGAGCGCCTGGTCGACGGCGGGCCGCAAGCCCTTGCGTCACCCGCAACAGGCAGCGCCTAATCCCATGCAGCAATCCACGAATCATAATCTCCCTCCAGCCATTCGGGACGCGATTGATACGAGACATCGACCTTGAGCTCAACGTAGCCGCCCTCGGCGGTACCACCCATAGCCTGCGCAAACGCACCGATCACAGGCAACGGCTTGACCTCGCCGGAAACGGACACGGACGAGACGCCACCCGCACCGGCCCGGCCAAGCTCGATATCCCACGACAACGGCCCGCCGGCATGAAAGATCGAAACGTTGGGCACTGCGGCAAGTCGGCGGCGGGTGAACTCCTTAAGATCGTCGTCCTCCGCCGTCGTCGTGGTCATGAGCCGCGCGGTCTCGGCGGCGGCAGACTCCATGACCGCGCGCGTATAGAGCAGGCACACCGGTTGCAGCGCGAGAAGGATGAGTGTCAGAAACGTCGGCAGCAAAAAAGCGGCCTCGACCGTAGACTGCGCCCGGTCCTCGCGCGCGGCATCAATACAACGCGATGTCCTTAGCGGCCGCAGCGGCGTCGATAATCGACGTCGAGGCAACGCCATGGGATGCCGCCCGCTCAACCAGCGCCGCCAAGCGCCCATCGGTGCCGGCACGCCAAAGTCCCGCGATCGCCAGCACGATCGATAACAGCGCCACCGTGACGATGGCGTATTCGACCGTCGCCTGGGCAGATTCCTCACGCAGGACATCATGCATTTCACGATCCCTCCTTTGAGTCCGTTGCCTGCGGGCTCAGGCGCACGGCGCGCAGACGACACGAAGCATCGCCAGCATCCGCGGCAATTGTCACCATATCGACCCAGCCGCGTTCGTCGCGCACGATGGCGCCCCACACGTTTCCCTTGATGTCGAGATAGCCGCTCAGAGCAAGTTGCGCCGTGGGTACCTCGCGATAGGCACGCAGCATATCCGCCGCCGCTTCGGTCATCGGTCGGTCCTCGGACCATGCAAGCCGGACCGCAATCGCGTTGCCCTCAGGCGAATCCGTCGCAGTGCCAGACCGCTTGTCGAGCGTCCGCAGAAAGGTTTGCGCCGTGACAGCGACATCCGAATCGTCCGCATCTCGCATCTCATCTTTTTGAGACGCCACCGCCGAATCTGAACCCAAATCGGAGGCGGTCCCAGGACGCTGCTGCCGCGCGGCGTTAAGCCCCCAAAGCACCGCCGCTATCGCCACGGTCAGGCAAGCAAACACCAGCAGCACCCCGATGGGGCGCTCGCCCTCTACAGGCTGTTGATGCCCTCGCTGATAGCGTTCCATAGATCTTGGACCTTGCCCTTAAATGCGACGATGGCGATAATCGCGATCACCACGAGCACGCCGACCAAGATGGCATACTCGGTGGTACCCTGTGCACTCTCCTCCTGCAATAGTTCCTTGGCGCGCTGACGAACATGTGCCGCCCGGCAAAACGCCCAGCCCTGGACCTTGCCAGCAGCGTCAGTCATCGTGTTCATGTATTCCTCCCTACATCATCCCGCCTGCTCCCAGCAGCGGGCCCAATATGGACAGAAGCAACGCCGGCAAGATGAGCGTGCCGGTGGGAATCAGCAGCTTGACGGGCGCACGCTCGATCTCGCGCTCGACCGCGGCGCGATGAGCCGCACGGATCTCGCGACTTTGAGCGGCCAGCGTCTCGGCAAGTGGGGCACCCAGGGCGAGCGCCTGCCCCACCGTGATGGCAAAGGTCTCGAGCGCTCGCACGTCCAGGTCGCGCGCGGCGGCCAACAGCTCGTCCTCACGCGTGCCCACGCCCACCTGCCACGCCATGCAGGCGCGCTCAAGGCGAAGAGCCAGCACTGACCGGCGGTTGGCGCAGAAAATCTCAAGCGCCGCATCAAACGAAAGACCGGCCGAAAGACCCAAGCGCACAACATCGATCATCTCGGAAACTTCGCCGAGCGACACTCGCGCCGGGCCGCCCGCTCCAACCGCGCCCTTCACTCGCGCGGTCAGAGCATCGACCACCGAGCGACCTGCGGCAGCGACAAGCACCGCCTCGCGCTTGCAGGCCCCTGCGATCTTGCGTGCATCCGCCCGATCCAAACCCGTCGCGACAAATACACTCAGGGCGCACAGGCAAGCCGCAACTGCAACCGGGGCGCTCATAGCTCCACCCGCATAATGCGCCGGATAACCACCAGGGCAACGGCGTTGAGGGCAAGACCCAGCACCACAGCGCCCGCGCCGGCAGGCGTCGCAAGACCGCGACGAAAATCTGCCGAAAGCAGCGCCAACACCGCGCACATGCCCGCCGGCATCGCCGCGACCATATGCGCAGACATGCGAGCCTGCGACGTCTTAACATCCAGGCGGCGCTTGAGCTCAATGCGCTCCCCCACCATGCTCGACGCCTCGGACAGTAAGTCGGCAAGCGGAGCGCCGGTGCGCTGAGACACCTTAAGCGCCAAGGTCACAAGCGAAAGACCGGGGGCGTCGATACGCACGAGCAAGTCATCGAGCGCGTCGGTCGCCGAGATGCCGCAATCGATCGCCGCCGCCACCCGCAAAAACTCGGTATGCACTGGCTCTTGCGCATGAGCGCCCACAAAGCGCATGCCCTGGGCCAGCGAATGTCCCGAGGCAAGCGACATGGAAAGTGCGGTAAACGCCTCGGGCATTGCCTCTTCTGCATCGTGTTGCTCGCGCCGGCTCTCAAAGCCATCCCGAGCGGCACCAACGGCAAACGGAGCAACAAGTCCCAAGGCAAATCCGAGGGGCGATAACGACACCATCGTTAGTAAAACGCAGCAGACACCGCTCGATAGCAGCAGAAACGCCAAACGTCCCGAAGCATCTTCGATCACGAGGCCAAGGCGATGCGCCGGAGCCAGCGATGCCCACGAACGGGCGATCTTTTTCAGCAGATCGTTTTCCACCAGCTCACGCGGCAGCTTCTCTGCCACCGTCTCGAGCGCCTGACGTGCCAGCTCCGCCGGCGGTACCTGCGGCACACGAGGTTCCGCCCCGCACGCCGTCGCGACAGAAAGCCCTGCCAAGCCCCCTACGACGAGGGGCACAGTGATCTCCATTCGTCCACCTCCTCTTGTGTGAGCGTCCCCGACCGCAGGCCTTCTGCGATAAACGGCGGCTCGCGGTCAAGCGTCCAGGTGCGCTCGGCGGCATCGAACGTCACATAGCGCTCGAGCTCTACGCCGCCCGATGCGGCGCGTCGCACCCCCGAATACGAGGAGACGAAGCGCCTGCCATCGGCGTGGCGCTCGGACATCACGATACCGTCGAGTGCCATGGCAATCTGCTCCTCGATGAGCTCGCTCGGCAGATCGATGCCATAACGTGCAAGCAACGTCAGACGCACCACGGTCTCCTGTTCTGAACCCGCATGAAGCGTGGTGAGCGACCCGTCGTGGCCCGTGTTCATGGCCTGCAACATGTCGCAGCACTCGGCACCGCGCACCTCGCCCACCACGATGCGGTCGGGGCGCATGCGCAGGGCATTAGTCACCAGGTCGCGGATCGTCACCGCGCCCTCGCCCTCAATTGAAGCCTCGCGCGCCTCTAGGCGCACCACGTGCGGATGATGCGCAAACTTGAGCTCGGCAGAGTCCTCGATCGTCACGATGCGCTCGCCGGTGGAAATCTCACATGACAACGCGTTGAGCAGGGTGGTCTTACCAGATCCCGTGCCTCCCGCAACCGCCAGGTCCTGTCGCAGCGACACCGCACACGACAGCAGCTGCGCATACCAAAGCGGCAGCGATCCCAACCCCACGAGCTCGTCCAGCGAGCAGATACGGTCCGAGAACTTTCGGATGGTGAGAATCGGTCCGTCAATCGCCACAGGCGGAATCACCGCGTTGACGCGATAGCCCGTTTTGAGGCGGGCGTTGACGATGGGGCTGCGCTCGTCGATACGGCGGCCAAGTGGCGAGATAATGCGGTCGATAAGCACACGGATCTGCTCATCATCCTCAAACGCATGCTCGATGGGGTACAAGACGCCGCCGCGTTCAAAGAAAGCCGGGCGGCAGCCGTTGATCATGATCTCGGTAACGGTGTCGTCCTCGATGAGCGGCTGCAACGGCCCCAAGCCCACCACGTCATCCAAAATCTCGTCGATGATGGTCTCGCGCTCGGGCGTCGCGAGATCGGTCGGCTCCTCAACATTGAGCGCCGCCTCCACCGCAGGACGCAATTCCGAGCGGGCAAGTGCCGGGTCGATATAGGCGCTGATACGCGCCACTTCGTCGTAACCCATGCGGTCCATCACGGCGCGCTTGGTGCGTCGTTTCACGGCGCGGCGACGCCCCACATCTACAGGCGCTGCCGCCGCCGCAGCGCCGGCAGCCTTAATCCTCGTTTGCAGGCTCATCGCTGATCACCCTCGCGCGACCAGGGAAGGCGGATACGCGGGCGTTCGGTGCGCGTTGCACGGTCGGCGACCATATCGCTCCAAGGGCCGACGGCGCACCCCAGTTCCACGAGCATCTCGCGCGTGGCCTCGCGCATGCTAGTCGCAAAAGCGCTGGTCTGCCCCACCGCCTCGTCAGCGCGCCCAAACGCCATGAGCGCGGCGAGATCCTGCCCGCCATCGGCGATATGAATCTTGGAGCTCAACGCACAGGCAATCTCAAAGCGCATGGCGACGTCCTCGTCTGCCCCGCGCGCACCGAACCGGTTGAACACGGCGCTCATGCGCGTGCGCGGCACACCTACTCGACTTGCCAGTTCGATGACGCGCGACGCCGATGTCGCGGACGACACCGCCGCATCGCCAACGACCAGGCAACGGTCGCTCGCCGCCACCGCAGCCGCCACGGCGTCGCCCCAAAAGACCGAGGTATCGATAAAGACCACGTCGGATTCGCGACGCAGAACATCAAGCAGTAGCTCCACCGGACGCGCCATGAGCTCGGCTTGCTCGGGCGCCGCGACGGGACCCCAGAGCGTAACGCCCGGCGCCACGCGCATCGATGTGGCTACGATATCCGGCTCGGTGAGCGTGCCCGCCGCCGACGGCTCGATAAGTGCCGCCATATCGCGCGGAGCATCGACGCCTAACAAGTCGTAAAGGTTTCCAAACATCAGGTCCAGGTCGAGCACGGCGGCACGCAAGCCCAACAGCGACGATGTGTGTGCCATGGCGGCAACGATCGTCGACTTGCCGCAACCGCCCGAACCCGAAATAGCGCAGATGACCGGAGCTCGATGCGGCGGAGCGGCAGCGTCTGCCGGCGGCATCGGAGGCGGCGGGGCGGGCGTCGGTGGCAGCGCACCCGTCTCCCCCGCCGCAACCACACGCTGCGTCCAAGCCGGCATGGCAGCTTGTTCGGTCTGCGAGGCAGGCTCGTTCTGCGCAATCTGCTCATGCTGTATCAGCGACAACTCGCCGCACCCGGCAAGGCCCTCAACTTCGTCGAGTTCATCCGCCAGATTCACGCCGTGCACGTATCCCATATCTACTGCCGCAGAGTCGCCAGCATGCTGCGCCGGCCCTCCAGCGTCATCGTATACAAGGGGGTTCCGGGGGCGCCGACCATGCTCGGCTTCCGCTTTTCCATAATCATCAACACGCGGGCCTCTTGTAGCGCGAGGCGCCCCGGGTTCCCTATCAACAAAAGCATCGGGCTCAATCGTCATGCGCCGATCGGAATCAACTGCTCCCTCGCCCGCGCGCCCGTTGCCGCATATGCTGTGTGCAGCGATGACCTCGGTCGCCCCCGCGCGAAACAGCCCCTCGATATCCGACGGATCGAGCGCTTCTATCAACACGACCACGCGACTCACGCGGCCTTCGGCCGTCAGGCGCGCAACAGTCTTGCGCACATCTTCGGTATCAAACAGAGACGCCGCGATGATGGCAGCCCCGCGGCGCGACGGAAACGCCCGCGCCATGGAAACCAGCCCGTCCAGGTCACCCACGCGAAGCACCTGTGCACCCGCATCACGGCCCTCGACTTCCCGCTGCAACAGCCCGTAATCGCCGCACGCGCAGCACGCAAGCCAGATCGCCTTCATCACTCGTCGCCTCCGCTCTTTTTGCCGCGCGCCGTGGCGGGAATCGTCAAGCTGACCGTTCCCTTGCCCGAGGCTCCCAGCAGTTCCTTGACGTCTTCGGGGTCAGCCGCCAGTGTCACCCATTCGATCTTGCCCTCGCGCGTGGCACCGGAATCCTCACTGGTATCGATCACGTACGCGCCGCACAGCCGATCGGTTACGCCGTCTTTTTGCACGTACACATCCACGTAGCTGCCCACGCCCGCAGCACCGCCGACCGAGTGCTCGGCATCGACCGCCACCGAAACGGCGACCTTGCCCTTAGGCACCTCGAGCATGTGGCTCTCGGCCTTGGTGTAGACATTGCAGATCACGGCGTTTTTGGGAATACGCGAAGTCGTCACGTCGCCGCGCACCTGGCGTAGCTCGGTCGCCGCGTCACGCGGCAGCAGACTCGTCAACCACTCCTGGGTTATGACATTGGTCTCATCGAGGGTCTCGCCCACATCGATATCGCGCGCCGCGACGCATACCTCGACGCGATCGCCACCGTACTTGGCCAAGGTCTCAGCCTGGACCTGTTCGGCTTGCGAGCGGATCGACGAGCCGTAAACCATGCAGAGCAGAGCAGCGAGCACGCCCGCGACCAGACTGATGGCGATGCGCTTGCTCTTGTTCACGGCCGCTCCTCTCATGGCAGTGCCGGGCGAATGCCCGTACCACCATTGTCTGGGCGGCCAGAGTGCAAAGCGGCGCAATCGCAATCTTGGTTTTCGATGTCAAACCAATCGCTGACCAAAAGCTGAACAGCCCGTCAAGCTCGTGACAAGGTTTTGGTCAGCACGTCAGCAAACTGCATGTTTCGAGGCTTTTCCGCAGCAAAAAAGCCGTCTCCCGAACAGTTGGGAGACGGCTGTCATAGATAAATTCAATTACAGATGGACATCGGGATCGAGCATTTGAGCGCTCACGCGCATGGATGACGCCAGATTTTGGAACGTTTCCAGACGCAGGCCGTCGATCTGCCCGGCGTCCTCGGCCTCGCGAACGGCGCAACCCGGTTCGTGGGTATGCGTGCAGTCGCCAAACCGGCACGCACGCGATGCCTCGACAATCTCGGGGAAGGCGCGTGCCAGACCCCGCTCGTGACCCACGAGCGGCAAACTGCGCAGACCCGGGGCATCGGCGATCACGCCGGCGTCGCCCGGCAGCGCCACCATCACGCGCGCGACGGTAGTGTGACGGCCCTGGTCGTCGCGTTCGCGCACACCGCCGGTCGCCAACGTATCGTGGCCCAGCAGTACATTGAGCAGCGTCGACTTGCCGGCACCCGACTCGCCCAGAATCATGGCGCAGCTCCCGGCAGGCACGCAGGCACGGACCTCGTCCAGACCGCGGCCCTCGGCAGAAGACGTCACGATCACGCGCACGTCCGGACCCACCAGACGACGCACGCGGTCCAGATCGCGCTCGAGCTCATCGGCCTCGCAGCGGTCGGCCTTGGTGAGCACCACCACCGGCTCGGCATCGCAATCGAGCGCCAATACCAGTGAGCGCGCCACGCGATCGAGCAGCACCTCGCCGGCGCCGAGCGCCTGCACGATCAGCACGCTGTCAACGTTGGAGCAGAGCACCTGGCGCTCACCGCGGGCACGGCCACGCCAACGCTCAAAGCTCGTACGGCGCGGCAGCACGCACTCAATCACGCCCATATCGTGCCCGGGAGCGCGGCGCACCGCCACACGGTCGCCCACGGCAGGCAGCAGGACCTCGTCCTCGCCGCGCGACTTGGCAAACCCCACGGCATGCTCGGCACGAAACGTGTCATCGGCAGTCGCCACCAGCGGAAACCCGCGGTCCAGGCGCACCACGGCGCCAAGCTGCATCTGCTCGGGCTCCTCGGCATGTGCGCAGAAATCATCAAAGGCAGTCTGCTGAGCTTCATCGACCGGCAGGTCATCAAACGCCGGAACATCCTGCAGCGCGTCAAGCCCCGGTACACTCGCCAGCAATTCCTCAGCAGATGCAGGGGCTTCGGTCGCGAGCTTCCGACGACGATCGCGCTTAGCCCGCGCCCCCGTCGTCTTTTTCTTCGCCTTAGCCTTAGCCTTGCCCACAGATGCCTCCCAGCACAAAACCACACAACTGAGCAGGTATTTTAAATCAAAAAGAGCTGGCCGGGCAAAGCCCGACCAGCTCACAAACTTTCCCTCAGCCAATGGTCCCGAGAGGTTATCCGAAGGCCCGCCCGCCGGGAGGGGTTTCTTCCGAGCGATCCCGCAGCGCGAAGCGCGAGGACCAGCGAGGAAGAAACCCCGCAGACGGTCGGGCCGGTGGGAAGGATGGCCTTTCGACCTACTCCTTCTCGACCGCGCGCATGATCGCCTTGTAGATCTCCATCAGCGGGATGATCAGGAAGGCCAGGCCCAGGGCAGCGACAACGCCCTTGAGCTCAAGCGTCACGGGGCCAAAGAACATCTCGGCAAGCGTCGGCTGCACGGTCACGATCACCGTCAGCACCAGTGCCAGCGCGGCGGAAGCCCACAGCCACTTGTTCTGCTTCTTCATGGTGAACAGCGACGCACGACGGCTGCGCATATTGAAGCAGTGGAAAATCTCGACCATGTTGAGCGTGATGAACGCCATCATCACGCCTTCCTCGTCGGCATTGCCGGCGATCATATCGGCGATGTGGATGTAGCCCATGTCAAAGTACACGCCCACAAAGAAGCTCGCCAGCACCAGCGCGGTGATGATTAGGCCCTGGACCACGCAGTCCAGACCCATATGTCCGGCAAAGACACCGTCCTTGGCGTTGCGCGGCTTGCGCTTCATGATGTCGCCCTCGGCATCCTCCATGCCCAACGCGAGCGCGGGGAAGCAGTCGGTGACCAGGTTCACCCACAGCAGCTGCACCGGCTGGAAGATGGTAAAGCCGATGAGCGTGGCGATAAACACCGAGAAGACCTCGGCAAGGTTGGCCGAAAGCAGGAACTGGATGACCTTGCGGATGTTGTCGTAGATGCGACGGCCCTCTTCGCAGGCACCGATGATGGTGGCGAAATTGTCGTCGGCAAGTACCATGTCGGCGACGTTCTTGGTGACATCGGTACCGGTGATGCCCATGCCCACGCCGATGTCGGCGCGCTTGATGGACGGGGCGTCGTTGACGCCATCGCCCGTCATGGCCACGATCTGGTCACGCGACTTCCAGGCCTCGACGATGCGGGTCTTGTGCTCGGGCTGGACGCGGGCGTACACGCCGTAGTCCTCGATGTGCGCGTCGAGCTCCTCGTCGCTCATGCGATCGAGGTCGGCACCGGTGATGGCATGGCTGCGATCGGTGACGATGCCCAGCTGCTTGGCGATGGCCACGGCGGTGTCGATGTGGTCGCCCGTGATCATGACGGTGCGAATGCCAGCGTCGTGGGCCTCGCGGATGGCTTCGGCGACCTCGGGGCGGACCGGGTCGATCATGCCGGACAGGCCGCAGAAGACCAGGTCATGCTCGAGCGCGGCGGGGCTGCAGTCGACCGGGACCTCGGTGTAGGTGTGGCTTGCCAGCGCCAGCACGCGCAGGGCCTCGTCGGCCATGGCCTTGTTGGCGGCCACGAGCTCGGCGCGACGCTCCTCGGTCAGGGGGACGACCTTATCGCCCTCGTAGATGTGGGTGCACAGGCCGATCACCACGTCAGGCGCGCCCTTGGTGTACTGCTCGTACTCGCCGTCCAGGGTCTCGACGACCACGGACATCATCTTGCGCCCCGAGTCAAACGGGGCCTCGCCCACGCGCGGATGCTCGGCAGTCAGGCCGGTGAGGCCTGCCTTGCCGGCGTCGTTGACGAGCGCGCACTCAGTCGGCTCGCCCACGGCCTCGCCCAGCTCCTCGTCCCACTGGGCATCGGAGCACAGGGCCATACCGGCCAGGAACTTCTCCTTGGGCGCGGCGAGCTCGTGCTTGACGACGGTCATCTTATTCTGGGTAAGGGTGCCGGTCTTGTCCGAGCAGATAGTCTGCGTGCAGCCGAGGGTCTCGACGGCAGAGAGCTTGCGGATAATCGCCTGGCGCTTGGCCATCTTGGTCACGCCGAGCGAAAGCACGATGGTCACGACGGCGACCAGGCCCTCGGGAATGGCGGCGACGGCGAGCGAGACCGCGACCATAAAGGTGTCGAGCAAGGCGGTCGGATCGGTAAGGACGTTGCCCACGCCGTGGCGGAGGATGTCAACGCCAAAGATCACGACGCAGATGACGATCACCATAATGGTGAGGATGCGGCTGAGCTCGGCGAGCTTCACCTGCAGCGGCGTGAGCTCTTCCTTGGCCTCGGCCAGGGCGCCGGCGATCTTGCCCATCTCGGTATCCATGCCGGTGCCGACCACGACGGCGCGACCACGGCCGTACACGACGGTGGAGCCCATGTAGCACATGTTCTTGCGGTCGCCGAGCGGCACGTCATCGGTGCCCGCAGCAAGCTCGATAACGTTGGCGTGCTTCTCTACGGGCACGGACTCGCCGGTGAGTGCGGACTCTTCGATCTTCATCGTGGCGCTCTCGAGCACGCGGCAGTCAGCCGGGACGGAGTCGCCCGCCTCGAGCATGATCACGTCGCCGGGCACGAGCTCGGCGCTCGGCAGGTGCACGAGCTTGCCGTCGCGCAGCACCTTGGACTGCGCCGCACTCATCTCCTGCAGGGCCTCGAGGGCCTCCTCGCTCTTGGCTTCCTGGACCACGCCCAGCACCGAGTTGACGATAACGACGAACATGATGATGGCAACATCGGCAAAGTCGGGCTCGCCCTTGACCATGCCCGTGAGCGCACTGATGACGGCGGCAACGATCAGCATGATGACCATGGGGTCGGCCATCTGCTCAAAGAAACGCTTCCACAGCGGTGTCTTCTCGGCTTCCTCGAGCTTGTTAGGGCCTGTCTTGGCGAGGCGCGAAGACGCCTCGTCGTTGCTCAGGCCGAGGTTCTCATCGACACCTTGGTCGCTGAGCACCTCCGCCGCGGCGGACAGGTATTCCTTTTGCATATAGAGTCCCCTCCTGGGATTCGGGCCACTCAGCAGATTGATGCCCGATCATAATTCCCAGGAGAAGGGCAAGGGCTCATCAAGGCTGCCGTGCTGAGCGGCAGTTGATAGTGGAGCTATGGTACCCCAAAGCGACGCGTCTAGCCAAAACAATCGGTTTGGAAATATGGTCCGCACGCAACGGTGCAGACCGTGTGATGCTCAACATTGGTAAAACGTTTTTTCTTCGGCACATCGCCAAACTGACATATCTCCCAGATAGCAGCGGTTGGAGTGGTTGGTAAAGATTTTTCATATACCGTTTTTCCCGCAAAAAATGAACTTCCATTTCGGCATACGGTCGATTTTTTGGGGTATTCGGTCGGCATTTCGTTATAATCATCTCGGTTTTATTTCTTATGGTTTATCTATCAGCGCAAGACGATGTCAGATGGAGGTCTGAATGTACAAGCGCACTAAGATTGTATGCACCATGGGTCCCGCCTGCGATAGCGACGAGACCATCCGCGAGATGATCAAGGCGGGCATGAACGTCGCCCGTTTTAACTTCTCGCACGGCTCCTACGACGAGCACCACGGTCGCATCGAGCGCGTCCGCCGTATTTCCAAGGAGCTCGGTCTGCCTGTCGGCATCCTGCTCGACACCAAGGGCCCCGAGGTCCGCACCGGCCTTCTGGTCGACGGCAAGAAGGTTGCCGTCAAGACCGGCGATAAGATCGTCGTCACCGCTCAGCCCACGTCCGAGGATTTCCACGGCACCGCTGAGCACATCTCCCTCGACTACCTGGCTCTGCCTTCCGAGGTCGAGAAGGGCTCCCTCATCCTGATCGATGACGGCCTGGTTGCCCTCGAGGTCGAGTCCGTCAGCGGCCAGGACATGACCTGCGTCGTTAAGAACGACGGCCTGATCGGCGAGCGCAAGGGCGTCAACATGCCCAACGTCAACATCTCACTGCCCGCCATCACCGAGCGCGATCGTCAGGACATCCTCTTTGGCCTGACCGAGAACATCGACTACATCGCCGCTTCCTTCATCCGTGACGGCGAGTCCGTCCGCGGCATCCGCGAGCTTTGCCGCGAGAACGGCGGCGAGCACGTGACGATCTTCCCGAAGATCGAGTGCGCCTTGGGCGTCGAGAACTTCGACGAGATTCTCGAGGCTTCTGACGGCATCATGGTCGCCCGTGGCGACCTGGGCATCGAGATCAAGCCCGAGCTCGTTCCGCACATCCAGAAGGAGATCATCGCCAAGTGCAACGCGGCCTACAAGCCCGTCATCACCGCTACGCAGATGCTCGACTCCATGCAGCAGAACCCGCGCCCGACGCGCGCCGAGGTTGCCGACGTTGCTAACGCCATTTATGACGGCACCGACGCCGTCATGCTGTCCGGCGAGTCCGCTGCCGGTAAGTACCCGGTCGAGGCCGTCAAGATGCAGGCCAGCATTGCTCTCGAGACCGAGAAGTACCTCCCGGCCCACGCTCCGCTCGAGGTTCCGGCCGATGCTCACGGCACCCGCGTCGTCAACAACGTTGTGGGTATGTCCGCTGTGAACATGGCCACCACCGTTGGCGCCAAGTGCATCACCGTGCCGACGACCACCGGTCGTACCGCTCGCCTGATCTCGCACTTCCGTCCCAACATGCCGATCTGCGCGTTCTCCCGCCACGAGTGGGCCGTCCAGCAGATGATCATGTACTGGGGCGTTATCCCGCACCAGGCCGAGATTACCCAGGGTACCGTCAACGGCACGATCGTCAAGGCGATTGAGACCGCTAAGGAGCTCGGCTACGTCGAGGCCGGCGACCTGACCGTCGCCACCGCCGGCGATCCCCGCATGAGCGTCCAGCTCGAGGACAAGGTCTCCTCGACCAACGTCGCTTACGTCGCTCAGGTGCGCTAAATCGCACTTGCAAGCAGATTTGCATTGCAAAGGGCCCGGAAGGCATTGCCTTCCGGGCCCTTTTTCTGTGCGTCGATGCCTCCCGCACGGCATGACACGCAACCAGCTACTTATGGCATGCTATGAAATGTGCAGCTCGTTTGCCGTGTTTACGCCCTGCGACGGGAGCTGTTGGTCGATTGGGATGAGCTGTTCACTGCCGGGCCGGCCAGCTAGCAGCTAGCGATCAGAGGCAGCGCGGGCGCGCTGGGCAATGCGACGCGGGCGGCAAAACCTGCCTCGGTTAACTCGACGACCTCGGTAAACGTTGCGTCAAAGAACGCTTCGGTCAGCAGGCGGTACGGCGGGTGATCCGGCTCGCCGGGGTTTTCGCGCACAATCTCGTGCATGACGCCAATGGTTTTGAGCACATACTCTTGCGGGATCGAATACTGGCCAAACTGGGCCGCCGCGGTATAGAGACGATCGGTCGCACGCGGGATGGAAACGATGCCGAGGGTTTTGCCAAACCAGTCAAAGTCGCCCTGCTTCTTGATGCGGAACTCCTCACACGGCTTGCCGCCATGCGCCTCGAGGTACTGGTTTACGCGGGTGTTCCACACGGCGTCGGCCACCAGATGCGACCAAACACCCAACGTCAAATCGAGTAACGACTGTGCCACGTTCTCGGGCGCGAGCGAAAGCTCGTCAGCAGCGGGACCAGCGATCGGCTCCGCATCCCTATATCGCTGCGGATAATGCACCCGATTGAGTCGCTCGCGTTCCTCGACAATCGACGTCGCCGCAGCCGGCGCACCTATCGGCATGCCCTTGAGCAGCGGCGCCACATAAGTGTCCCAAAACTCCTGCTCACGCGGCTTGGGGATAGGCTCGGGCTTGGCAAAATGCGTAATACGATACGGGATGGGATCGGCAATGCCGGGAACCATATAGCCCACAAAAATGTCCGGAACCACGCTGCCAAACAAAAAGGCATTGCGGTCGCGCACCTTATCGGCAAGCGTGCCAGCACGCGCCAGCAGTCGTTCCGTCTGAGCGATATGAATATTCCAACTTGGCATAGCCACCCCCGTAAAAACCCGGATAACTATACCATTCACAGCGGGCCACGCACGCGGCCGCACCCCTACTATCCGGCAACTATTCCGCGTCGGCGCTCTCGGTTCCATACGATGGCATGGGCGCCTCGACCACGTGATGATATCGGTCGATATAGATGGCGCGGGCACCCAGGCGTCGTACCAAATCCTGATGGTGTGTGCTCATTAAGACCGTCTTGCCGGCAGCAACATAAGCCAGCAAAAAGCTGACCACGATGTCGCACGAATCCTCATCGAGTCCGTTGGTAGGCTCGTCGAGCACCAGGATATCGGGGTTCATCGACACGACGGCCGCCAGCGCCACACGCTTTTTTTGCCCGCCCGAAAGCTGATAGGGCGAGGCATCGACCAGATCGGAAACCTGGAACAGCTCCATGGCATCGCGAACGCGGCACTTAAGCTCGTCTGTCGACAGCCCCATTTGAGCCGGGCCAAAGGCGACCTCCTCGCCTACCGTGGCGCAAAACAGCTGGGCATCGGCATTTTGAAACACGAAGCCTACGCGCTGGTGAAAGCGCTGGGAAGCCACGGAATCCTTTAGAAACGCCGCGTCGACCGCATGCCCGTCGAACAGGTACGCACCCGCGTCTGCGAGCTCAAGACCGTTAATAAGGCGCATGATCGTCGTCTTGCCGCAGCCATTCGGGCCAAGCAGGGCAACGAGCTCGCCACGATCGACCTGCAGCGAAACGCCGTCGACCACCGTATGGCCCGCATAGGAAAACACCACGTCGCGTAGCTCGATGAGCGGCGCGACCTCGGCGCCCGCACCGTTCGTGCCCGCCGCATTATTCATATCGATCGTCAAAACGTCGCCCTTCCCTATTCACATCAACAGCCCCGTCCGCACTACAGCACAGCGCACAGCACCGCAAACAGCGCCACGGCGACCGCATAAACCGCATCGCGCCAGCTCAGTCCGCTCCGTGCGGGCGCCGGATACGCACCGGCAAAGCCGCGGCAAAGCATAGCCTCGTCCATCGCGTGGCTGCATTCCATCGCCTTGATAAAGGTCATGCCCATGATACCCGCGATCGAATCGGTACGCGAAAATCCCTCAGGCGTACGGCCAACGCTGCGCAGCATGACCGATTCGCACAGATCGTGCGCTGTGCGTCCCAGCACCTCGATATGCTTGAGTGCCATATCAAAGGTAAAGATGACCTCGTCGGGCAGATGCAGCATCTTGAGCGCTGCCGACATGCGGCTCCACGTGAGGGTCCACGAAACGCCCAGCACCAGCGACACATTAATGAACGTCTTGAGCGCAATCTTGAGCATGGCGCCCGTAGCGGAAGCGCCCAGCAGCAGGGCAGGCAGCGCCAGAACCACTGCGAGTCCCGCGGCGCCGAGCGCCGGCACGAAAGTCGCGCGCAACCCGCGTGCTGGGCGCACCGCGACCAGCACCAACGCGATCGCCGCCATCAACATCAGGTACAGCGGGCTTTGCGTCAGGCACACGCACAGAACGCAAACGAACATCCCCACCAGGCGCACCGGAGCCGAAACGCAAGAAAGGGCGCGGTCGACCATCGACCCGCCCTCGTGCGCGCCTCCACCCAGGCGAACCCGCTCAAGCAGGCTCGCCAGGTGCAGGACATTCTTTTGCATCACGCGATGCCGAGCCCCCACGGGCTCATATCGCTCCTCGGCCGCAAGCCAGCTAGGCAGCTCGGCTATTGCCATGAGCACCGCTTTCCTTGACCGTCAGCGAGACCAGGCGGAATGCGATGGTAAGCACCGCCACGCCAATCACGCCCGAAAGAATATACATCGCGGCCTGGCCGGCAAAGCCAAGGCCCTGCTCCTCGGAATAAACCTGCAGGTAGTCGCCCGTGGGCAGCGCATCGGCAAAGGTCGGAGCATCGAGGCCGACCGAAGCCTGCAGACTGTCGTCACCAGCCTCCTGAACGGCGGTCGCGGCGCCCTCAGCGTCCCACTCGCCCCAGGCGTCACCCGTGGCCAAAAGGCCCAGCGGCGTGGCCAAGACAAGCACGGCGACCAGAATGAGCGTAGGGATTAGGGAAGTCTTCTTGGCGGTACCATCGGCGGCAAGCTGGCCATCGACGGCCTCGGGCCCGACGATAATGCTCGGCGCCGTCTTCTTAATGAAACCATAGATGGCGGCCGTCGCCACGCCCTCGATCACGCCGGCAACCAGCATATGCGGGACCAACATGGCCGGAATAGCCACGGACAGCGGGAAGGGGCAGTACAGCGGAGCGCCCGAAGCGTTGGTGAAGAGCATCGGCTGAATACCAAACTCGATTGCCGCGCACAGGGCCGCCAGGCACAGGCCGACCCAACCGCTCACGATGGCAGAAACCGAGGTGCCCCAGCTCTTGTCGTGCAGACGGCTGTTGAGCGCACGGAACACGATAGCAGCGACACACGGCAGCACAAAGGCCATGTTAAAGCAGTTGGCGCCAAACGACAGAACGCCGCCGTCGCCAAACAGCAGCGCCTGCAGCGCCAGAGCGACCGAGACAGCGATAGCCGCGGCCTCGGGGCCCAGCAGCAGCGCGATGAGTGCGCCGCCGACGGCGTGACCAGTGGTACCGCCGGGCAGCGGAACGTTGAACATCATGAGCAAGAAGGAGAATGCGGCGCAGATGCCCAGGAACGCCATATGCTCGCGATCGAGCGTGGCGCGCACCTTTTTGATGCAGTGAACCCATACGGGCACCATCGCCACCGCCATAACGGCATCGGTCTGCGGGGACAAATAATTATCTGGAATGTGCATAGCGCCTCCCGGTTGTCGGCGCACGGAATTGCAGCGCCGCTTGAATAACCTTGCCAGTGTTACGTATTGTTAGATTCGTAACACGCCGCCGGGTATCATAGCAAAACGGCACACTGCCAACAAAGCAGTGCACCGTTTTGTAATACATTCGTCACAGACGCAAGCGGTCCTAGCCGCGGACCTCGCCGTTTACGCCCTTGCACACCTTGGTGACGATCTTCTGGTGCGCCTTCTCGACCTCTTCGCTGGTGAGCGTGTGGTCGTCAGCGCGATACGTGAGCGCAAAGGCCATGGACTTTTTGCCCTTGCCGATGCGAACCGGATCGCGGTAGACATCGAACAGGCGCACGCCCTCGAGCAGCTTGCCGCCGGCGCTCGTAATGCGGCGCTCAAGATCCTCGCAGGTCACGGCGTTGTCGACCACAATGGCAAGATCGTGCTCAACAGCCGGGTACTGCGAGAACTCGCGGTAGTTCTCCTGGTTGCGGGCGCCCTTGATCAGCTTGTCCAGGTCGAGCTCAAAGGCAACGACGACCTCATCGATGCCCATCGCCTCGCGCGCCTCGGGGTGGATCTCGCCGACCCAGCCCAGCACGGTACCGCCCGAGAGGACCTCGGCGGCACGGCCCGGCTGCAAGAAGGCATAGCCCTCGCCCTCGACGGAACGGAAGCGAACCTTCTCGATACGCAGCTGGGCAAGCAGCTCCTCGACAATGCCCTTGCCAAAGAAGAAGCGCAGCTTGCGGTACTTCATGTTCCAGGACTGCTCGCTCCACTGGCCCGAGAGCACACCCGCCACGGACTTGGTCTCCTTGGGCAGGCTGGCGTTCTCGCGACCGTGGAACAGGCTGCCGACCTCGTACAGGTGCACGTTGGGCGTGCCGTGGGCCTCGTTGTAGGCCACGGATTGCAGCAGGCCCGGCAGCAGCGAGCGACGCATCTCGGTCTGCTCGGCCACCAGCGGGTTCATGAGCACCACGGGGCAGCCGCGGCCCTCGGTGGACATGCCGATCTTCTCCAGGTCGCCCGGGGCGGCAAAGCCAAAGGTCGTGGTCTCGTTGAGGCCGCAGGCGCGCAGGATCTCGCCGACCTTGCGGGTGAGCTTCTGCTCGCGGGTCAGGCCGCCGATGTGGTTCTTGGCAGCCGGGATGGTCGCCGTCACGCGGCCCATGCCCCACAGGCGCAGGACTTCCTCGATCAGATCGATCTCGCGCGGCAGGTCGGGACGGAAGCTCGGCGGGGTAACCATAAAGTCCTCGCCGTCGCGCTCGACGGTGCAACCCAAGCGGGTGAGCGAGCGCTCGATAAAGTCGGGCTCGATGTCGGCGCCGCAGATGGCGTGCACGCGGGCCAGGCGCAGCTTGATGCTGTCGATGGTCTTAGGAGCGGGGAACACGTCGATGTAGCCGGGAGCGACCTGGCCGCCGGCAATCTCCTCGATGAGCGCGCAGGCCACGTTGGCCACATCCACGCAGCCGGTCTCGTCGACCTGGCGCTCAAAGCGAATGGAGGCGTCCGAGATCAGCGACAGGTCGCGGCTGGTATGCGAGGTGCGACCGGCGTTGAAGCAGGCGCTCTCGACCATCACGTCGACGGTGTCGTCCTCGATCTCGGAATCCATGCCGCCCATGACGCCGGCCAGCGCCACGGGACGCTCGCCGTCGGTGATGAGGCCCATGCCGGCGTCGAGCGTGCGCTCCTCGCCGTCGAGGGTCGTGAACTTCTCGTCCTGCTGGGCAGCGCGAACCACCACGCGGCGACGGCCCTCGCGCTCGGCAAAGCTGGACAGGTCAAAGGCGTGCAGCGGCTGACCGGTGAGCATCATCACATAGTTGGTGATGTCGACGATGTTGTTGTGCGGACGCACGCCCAGGGCGTTGAGGCGCTTGACCATCCAGTCGGGCGACGGGCCGACCTTCACGTTGCGCACGATGCGAGCGACATAGCGGTCGCACAGGCCCTCGTCGGCAATCTCGACCGAAAGCTCGTCGTCCGTCGTGCGGCCGGTCTCGGCCTGGATGGCGGGCAGCTCAACGTGGAAATCGCGGTCGAAGATGGCACCGGTCTCGCGGGCCATGCCGATCATGGACAGGCAGTCGGGGCGGTTGGGCGTGATCTCGCAGTCGAGCACGGTATCGCTCGAGCCCACATACTCGGCAAACGGCATGCCGCAGGGCGTATCCTCGGGCAGGATCATGATGCCGGAGTGGTCGCCGCCCAGGCCGAGTTCGCGCGCAGAGCAGTTCATGCCCATGGACACGACGCCGCGAAGCTTGCTCTTCTTGATCTTGACGTCGCCGGGCAGGACTGCGCCGATCATGGCCGTGACGATGTGGTCGCCGGCCTCGAAGTTCTGCGCGCCGCAGACGATCTGCAGCGGAGCGGGATTGCCGCCAGCGTCGAGGTTCTTGTCACCCACGTCGACCGAGCACACATACATGTGGTCGCTATCGGGGTGCGGGGTCTTGGTGAGCACCTTGGCAGTCACCACGTGGTCGAAGGACTCGCCCACGGTGTCGATCGCCTCGACCTCGGTGCCGGTACGGATATATTCGTCCGAAAGGGTCTTGGGATCCTCCGGAATATCGATCATGGTCTTGAGCCAGTCGTAAGAAACACGCATCTAGCTCTCCTTTCATACTGAAAGCCTGCGAAGAGATGCAGGTGGAAACTTCAACTTTGTGAACATTCCTTACAAAGCGAGGGTTGTCCAAGTGCGGCAGATCGGCCCGAAAGAGGAGTGCCGCGTACTTTGGTACGCAAGCGACGAATGAGCGCCGAGGTGCCGTGCTTGGGCAAGCCGCAGCCTAGAACTGATTCAAGAAACGCATATCGCCCGTCATGAGCGTTCTGAGGTCCGGCAGGTCGTAGCGTAGGGCCGCGACGCGCTCGGCGCCAATGCCAAAGGCGAAGCCGGTGTACTTCTCGGGATCGATGCCGCAGTTGATCAGGACGTTGGGGTCGACCATACCGCAGCCCAGAATCTCGATCCAGCCGCTGTGCTTGCAGAAGTTGCAGCCCTTGCCGCCGCACACGTGGCAGCTCACGTCCACCTCGCAGCTGGGCTCGGTGAAGGGGAAGAAGTGCGGGCGATAGCGCGTCTTGCGGTCCTCGCCAAACATGCACTTAACAAAGTAGTCGAGCGTGCCCTTCAGGTCGCCAAAGGTGATGCCCTCGTCGACGACCAGGCCCTCGATCTGGTTGAACTGCGGCAGGTGGCAGGCATCGGCCGTGTCGGGACGGTAGACGGTGCCCGGGCAGATCATGTAGATGGGCGGCTTCTGCGACTCCATAGTGTGGATCTGCACGCCCGAAGTCTGGGTGCGCAGCAGCACGTCGGACTCGCCGTGGGCGTGAGCCTCGGGGTGCGCGACGCTGCCGGGGTTGTTGTCGACCACGTAGAAGGTATCGCGGGCCGAGCGGCTCGGGTGATCCATGGGAGCGTTGAGCGCGGTGAAGTTGTAGTAGGAGGTGTCGACCATGGGGCCGGACTCGACGGTGTAGCCGATGCCGCAGAAGATGTCCTCGGCCTCCTCGATGATTTGCTTGATCAGGTGCTGGTGGCCGATCTGCGGACGGATGCCCGGCAGCGTGATGTCGACGGCGTCGTGCTCCAGTGCGCGCTTGAGGGCGGCGGCCTTCATCTCGGTGTTGCGCTCGTCGAGCATGCCCTCAATCAGCTGGCGCATCTCGTTGGCTCGTTTGCCCATCACGGGACGATCCTCGGGGGCGAGCTTGCCCATCATGCGCATCAGGCCGGTGATGCGGCCCTTGCGGCCGAGCAGCTCAACGCGCGCAGCCTCGAGCTTGGCTGCGTCGTCGGCGCCTGCGACGAGCTCCTTGGCCTCTTCCTCGAGTTTGACCAGATCATCAATCAGACTCATGTCTTCCCTTTCGTCTCTCGCGCATCCACTTGCCGCGGCGGCTGGAGCCACCCGGAGCTGCGGATGTGCGGCCCGGTTCGGTAACAAAAAACCGCCCTCGGGCATGTGCATTGCCCAAGGACGGTTGAATTCCGCGGTACCACCTTGTTTGACCCGGCGGATGTCTGGCCCGCCGCGCCCACTCTGTGCCCCTTGTCGCGAGGCTCACGGCTTCCCTACTGGGGCTTCGCCGCCGCTGGCCGCGTGCCCGTTGAGGTCGCTGCTCGGGAGTGAACGCTTGGCCCTTGTCACCGCAGGAAGGCTCGCAGCCCATGACCTTCCCTCTCTTGCCGGCGACGCGGCGGGCAAAACCCTCTCCGTCAACGCATTGGGCTATAGGATAACACATTCTGCGTGTGCATCGCCGCGTTCCGTTTTGTTCGCACTGGGTACAAGGCAGGTAGCTGTGCAAACTGGCCGCGCGCCCACCCGAAGCGCTCGGCTCACGAGATCAAGGATATGGTATGGGAAAGAAACTCGATAAGAAGGCCGAGCCTGCAGCGGGCAAGACATCCAAAGGCACGAAGGTCGATAAGGCCGTCAAAAAATTCCGCAAGCTCGAAGGCAAGCTGTGGACTCGTGAGTACCTGCTCAAGATTGCCGAGTTTGACGGCGCGACCATTGCCCCCGCCAACGGCGCAGCAGCGCGTGCCGACGCCATGGGCACGCTTGCCGGCGAGCATCACAAGCTGCTGACCAGCGAGAAGTCCGTTGAGCTCGTACGCTCGTTAGCGCGCGAGACCGTCGCCGGCGGCAAAATCGACGACCCTCAGCTGCTCGACGAGATCCGTGTGCTCGGCCGCGATCAACGTGAGGCCAGTGCCATCCCCACCGAAGAAGCCGAGGCCTGGACCAGGCTCACCTGCGAGGCGGACGCCGTGTGGCGCAAGGCCAAGGCAGCCAACGACTGGGCGAGCTTTGAGACCTATGTGGATAGAATCGTCGCCCAACTTAAGCATCAGGCCGAGCTCATGGACCCCAAGCGCGATCCATACGACGTTTGGCTCGACCAGTACGAGCGCGGCCTTTCCGCCAAGAGCTTCGACGCGTTTTGCGACGAGGTCAAGGCCACGGTCGTGCCGCTCGTGCACGCCATCGGCGAGCGCGGCCAGCAGCCGGCTGCCGACTTTTTGCACGCCCACGTGCCCGAGGCTGCCCAGCGCGCCATGAGCTTCGACCTTATGAAGCTTGTCGGCCTGGACCTGGACGACACCACGCTTGCCTTTACCGAGCATCCGTTTAGCGAGGGCTTTGCCGTGGGTGATGCGCGCATCGCGACGCACATCTACGAGGACGACTGCATCTCCAACGTCTACAGCATCATCCACGAGGCGGGGCACACCATGTACGAGCTGGGCGTCAATCCCGCCTACGCGCGCACCTGCCTGGAGGGCGGCACCTCCATGGGCATCCACGAGAGCCAGAGCCGCTTTTTCGAGAACACCGTGGGTCGCAGCCGCGCCTTTATGGGCCCGCTGCTCGAGGTGCTGCGTCGTCACGCGCCCGAGGTCTACGGCGACGTCGACGAAGACACGCTCTACCGCGCCGTGAACATCGCGCAGCCGTCGTTGATCCGCACCGAGGCCGACGAGCTCACCTATCCGCTGCATATTATGGTGCGCTACCAGATTGAGCGTATGCTGTTTGCCGGCGAGGCTGCGGCCAAGGACATCCCCGCGCTTTGGAACCGCTTTATGGACGAGTACCTGGGCATTCCCGTTCCCGACGACACGCACGGCTGCCTGCAGGATACGCATTGGAGCGGCGGTTCGTTTGGCTACTTCCCCACGTATGCGCTGGGTAGCGCCTACGATGCCATGTTTGTGCCGGCCATGTGCCGCGACGGCGTCGACCTTACCGGTGCCTGCGCGAGCGGCGATCTGGCGCCCGTCCGCGCCTGGCTGGGCGAGCACATTTGGCAGTGGGGCCGCGCCAAAGACGCGCCGGAACTCATCAAGGGCGCCTGCGGCATGGCCTTTGACGCCCGCTACTACTGCAGCTACCTGCAGGACAAGTTCACCACACTGTACGAGCTGTAAGGATTGACCAGCACGCCATCGCCAACGCCAACTATGTTGACGCCAATGTCTTGGCAACGTCAGCGAAAACGACCCTAAGCGAGCAAGGTGACGTGAAATGAAAGGGCGCTGACCTTCTGGTCGCGCCCTTGAAATTGAACGTCAGATTGCCGCTTAGGGGCGTTTGCAGCGTCGAGCAGTTACGCGGTTTGGTAAAACCGCGTAACTACAGAGCCTCGAGTGCGTTGGCGATGCGCTTCATGGCGGCATCGGCGGATGCTTGGTCGGGCGCCTCGGCCAGCACGCGGATAACCGACTCGGTTCCGCTCTTGCGTACGAGCACGCGGCCCTCGCCTGCCAGCGCAGCCTCGGCCTCGGCGATGGCGTTCTGCACGCCCATGTTCTCGAGCGCGGCGTCCTTGTCCGCCACGCGCACGGCCACCTGCGCCTGCGGTAGCAGCTTGCACGGAGCCGTGAGCTGCGAGAGCGTCTCGCGCTCGGCGCGGATCACTTCCATCACGCGCAGCGAGGTCATAATGCCGTCGCCCGTGCGCTCGATATCGCCAAAGATCGTATGGCCCGTCTGCTCGCCGCCCAGGCTGTAACCGCCCTCGCGCATCTTGGCATACACGTGGCGGTCGCCCACACCGCTGGTCACGGCACTTAGGCCGGCAAGCTCCAACGACTTGATCAGGCCAAAGTTGCTGGCAATCGTCGGAACCACGGTACCGCCCGAAAGGCGACCGTGCTTGTTCAGGTACACGCCGCACACGTACAGGATCTGGTCGCCATCGACCACGCGGCCGTGCTCGTCCACGGCCAGGCAGCGGTCGGCATCGCCGTCATAGGCAAAGCCCACGTCCAAGCCCTGCTCCACCACGTGGCGCTGCAGACGCTCCATATGCGTGGAGCCGCAGTCGACGTTGATGTTAAAACCATCAGGCGCGGCATTGATCACGCGCACGTCGGCGCCCAGCGCGTCGAACACCGGCTTGGCCACCGAGGACGCCGAGCCGTTGGCGCAGTCGATGCCGATCTTGACGCCCTGCAGCGAAAAGTTCGCGCTGGCGATGAGCGAGGCAATGTAGCGGTTGCGGCCCTGCATGTAGTCCACCGTGGCGCCGATGTGGTTGCCCGTGGCCAGCGGCACCTCGCTCTTGCCATCGACGTAGTCCTCGATGAGCTCCAGTACGTCCTCGTCCATCTTAAAACCGTCGCTATTGACGAGCTTAATGCCGTTATCGCAAAACGGGTTGTGGCTCGCGCTGATCATGATGCCGCAATCGAAGCAGCCTTCCACGGTCTGATGCGCTACACCCGGTGTGGGGATCACGTGCAGCATATAGGCGTCCGCACCGCTCGCGACCAGGCCACTCACCAGCGCCGCCTCGAACATATAACTCGAGCGACGCGTGTCCTTACCCACGATGACGCGCGCCTTGCGCTCGCGGTTGGCGCCGTAATACCAGCCCACAAAACGGCCAATCTTATAAGCGTGCTCTACCGTCAGCCCAACGTTAGCCTCACCGCGAAAGCCGTCGGTGCCAAAGTACTTCATGCGCTCTCCTTACAAAATAGGGGCGAACAGATTGCCTGTCCGCCCCAAAATGGTACTCGATTATCTGCGCTACCAGAAAAACCCTACGCCGACGCGCTGTCGCGAGCCGCCTGGCATGTAGGAGTCTGACGCAGCGTAAGCGGCTTGTCCCCCGCCTCGGCTGACGTGGTCAGCGTATATGTGATCGTCGTCGTCTCGCCAGCATGCAGGTCAACGGTGCCCGAATAGAAGGGGATTCCATGCCACGTAGCGGCGCCAAGACCAAACTGGGTGCCCTCGACGGTCAGATCAGTAATGTTGCCGCCCGTCGGGGCAAACAACGAGACATTCAGACGCTCGTCGTCGCGCGCGGCATCGGGCGCGCTCGCCGCGACGTAGTCGGGCAGCTTGCCGGCCTCCTCCTGCGTCATGATGTTCGTCAGGGTAACGGTGATGCGATACGAGCATGTGCCGTCACCGTTCTTGATGCCCTGGCCAATCTGCGTATCGGCATTCAGGTACCAGTCGAGCTTGGAGAAGCTCAGGTTGTTAAAGTAGACACCAGCAACGGGATCTTCACTCGGGTCATCCGGATCGGGCAGCGAGGCGTCGATGTTCATCTCCTTGATAGCGTTCTGCTCGTCATCGTTTTTCATCCACGCGATCAGGCGGCCCTCTTCGGCACCGCGCTCAACGGCGCTGACAAGCTTCGTAACATCGACATCGCCGATACCGCCAAGGATCTTGTCGAAGGCAGCGCTGGCGACGGATGCAAAGATGCCGTCCGACTCCTCGACCGGATAGTTCCAGTACACATCGTGCATGAGGACCTTTGCGGCGTTGGTGCCGTCGACAACCGTTCCGTCGGGCAGCGACACGTTACCGACCAGGCCCAGCAGATACTGCAGGAACACCGGGTCGATACCCACGACGCCGTCAACGTCCTGGCCATATTGAGATTTCCACAGGGCTGCGACACGCGGCGAGTTGCGGGGCCAATCAGGCGAATAGGTATTGCCCGAGTTGTACAGGTTACTGTGGTTGCCGAACAGCGCCTCATCCTCTTCGTCGACGCTCTCGACTGCCTCATCCTCGCTGAGTCCAATGCGGGGAACAAACTCGCCAATCGACATCTGGCCGTCGGTGACCGAAATCAGGCCCTGCGAACCGCCAAAGCCGCCGCAGGCACGAATCTCGACGTTGTTCATGGCGTACACAAGGTAGTTGCGCGTCTGGCCGTTGGCGCCGAGCATCTGCGGAAGGACGGGGGCGACCTTCTCCGCCGCGTCAACCGCGCCGTTGAGGGTGGCAAAGCCGTCCTTGGCCTTATCGACCAGCTCGGTTACCTGGGAAATATGAGTATCGCCAATGCCCTGGATCTTCTCGTTGGCGCTCTTGAACACCTTCGAGCTGCTGGAAAGCGAATCGGCGACCGCCTGCAGCGCGGACACGTTAATCATGCCGTCCTGAAACAGCTTGCCGGGCGTGGCCTGCGAAAGGTTATCGGCCATGGGAACCAGCGCATTGCTCGAGACATCGGACAGGGCGTCGATCATGGTGCGGGCCGCATTGATGTCGCTGCCATACACCGGGATAAACGAAGCCGCCGTCCACAGCGGGCTCGAGGTCTCCGCCTTCATGCTGTCGCAAAGCTCATCAATCTTCTTCGCGTCGTCAGGCAGCGTCGAAAAATCGCCCGACGTGACCTTGTCCTTAAGGCCACCGACAATCTCGACGGCCTCCTTCGCTTCACTCTTTACGGTCTTTGCCGAGTTAAGCAGCATAAAGCCGCTTGCGCCAAGCGCAACGAGAAGCACCGCGACTACAGCGGCAATAATGGCGCCGGTGTGACGCTTTTTGCGTTCGCCCTTGCGATGGCGATGACGGACCAGACCGTCAGAGGTCGAACTCGACGAAGCGTCGCTACCGTAGTTCAAGCCAAAATCGTAATAATCTTCCTTGGAACCCGAGCCCGCAAACTCGGCACCGCTATCATCCAGGCGGGCGAACGTGCCAGTCTCGGAGGCACCGGTGTAAATCGTGCCAAGGTTACCCGTAAGCCCCGCGCCACCGGCAGAGGGAGTATTGTTGGCGGCCTTGCCGGCATTAACGTTGCCGGCGGCATTTGCGGCGTTGGCAGCACCTGCGTTGTTCGCAGGTACCGAAGGAGCCCCGCTCGGCTGCGACGCGGAGGTTGCACCGCCCGCAAAGACATTCCCTCTTGCACGGCCGGTCTTTTTCGCCTTTTGAGACTGCTCGTACAGAGCGGTAAACATCGCCGTCTCGCCCGGGGACACGCGCTTACCGGAACCGCCCTGTCCAGCGCCGCCCGGCGTGCCGGCCTTACCAGCCCCGTTCGGACGCGGCGGAACTGCAGGACGGCCGTTATCGCTGCCCTTAAAGTGATTACCAGCCATAAAGAAATCCTCGCAATTGAGTCGCAATGAAAAAATCCATAACGTTACTAGTTTATGGCATTTTGAGCATCGACAGCTAAACTCCAGACACGGACGTCAATTGGCGAAAATGCGGCACAACACCTTTTCTGTCTTGGCGGCGGCGCCAGCTACACCGTGAGGAACATCATCACGATGATCATGGCAAAGCCGATAAGGTCGGTCGGCAAAAACACCGTGCCCAGCATAACGGCGCTGGTGATGGTCGCCGAAACCGGCTCCACAGTTCCGATGAGGCTCGCACGCACCGAGCCGATGTCCTTAACGCCCTGCATATAGAGCATGTAAGCAAAAAACGAGCCGATAACCACGAATACCGCGAGCGCCTCGACGCCGGCAGCGTCGAGTGCCGGCATATGCGCCCAAGGCTGCACGAAGACGCACGAGACCACGCCCGCCGTGAGCATTGCCGAGCCCGTGACGATGGGGCTGCCGTATTCGGGCAGGATCTTGGCGGGAATCACCGCCATACACGTGGCGCTGACCGCACACATAAGGCCTGCGACCAGGCCAAGCGGCGATATGCTCAGACTGGTAGGGTCGCCGCCGGTAGCGATTAAAAAGGTGCCGCCCAGGGCCAACCCAATGCCAACGGCCTCACGCACGCGAGGCATGCGATGGTCGATCACGCAGGTGTAGCCCATAATGATGACCAGTTGCAGGCATTGGAGCACCGTCGCGGTTCCGGCATTGGTCAGGCGCACGGCCGAAAGATAACAAAACTGGTTGAACAGCAGACCAAAGGCGGTAAAGAGCAGCAGCTGCTTGCGATCGGCGGGTGTGGTCCAGAGCTTAATCAGGCGCTCGCGGTCGCGCGTAACAACCACGGCCATAAAGAGTAGACCGGCGAGAATCTGACGCACGCTCATAAGCCACAAGGTGTCGACGTGGTAGGTATCGAACAGAAAGCTCGCGCTGGTGCCCGAGAAGCCCCAAAACGAACCGCCCACCAGCGTAGCCAAGACGCCCGTGATCATCTTGCGCGTCGAAGCGCTGTTCAGGCGCTCGCGCCAAGCGCGGCGGGTGCTACGGCTGAGCTCATCGGTGCCCTCGGGCACATCAATGTTCGATATATCGGTCATCGGCACCGAAGCCCCTGCGCCTTCGACCTGCTCGACACGCTCTTTGCTCATTCCATTCCCTCGAAGCAGCCTGGAAACAATTCGGCTTACCTTACCACGGCGAAGGCACCAGCTGGAGGCTTGTCCGCTTATCGGTAGGACAATTCCGCAGACGTCTTTCCATAGCTCGATACCGCAATGGCCTTGCATTATGCGACAGTCAAATCGCGGCAGCAGGCTCTTTTGAAATGGATATGACAAAGCCCCCGAATTCCACAATGTAAGCGATTTTTAAAAATGTTCTTGCCACCGAGTTCAGGCTCCGTTATATTATCCCTTGCGCGCTTGCGCACCCTTGATCGGGCGTTTAGCTCAGGGGGAGAGCGCTTCCCTGACACGGAAGAGGTCAGAAGTTCAAATCTTCTAACGCCCACCAAATGTTCGCAGCTCAGAGGCTATGTCTCTGGGCTGTTTTGTTTTATGCCGCTAAATCCGCTGGCAGTTCCAACCGTCATCGCAACGTAACATCAATTCACCTGACGAATGGCAGCCAAATATATTCAATACCCCAACATCAACAATAGCCAGGCACAAAACTGCGCCGCAAGCTGCTCCAACCGCCCAACTGGTCAAAAGCCGACCATCTACTTGCCAATTTATCTAACGGCGTAACCAAGCAGTCCGCGCCGCAACTTCTCAACAAAACGCCGCGATGTCTGCGCCCTGCGGTATCCTTGAGCCACTCGCACCTGCAGCACCAAGGAGCCGCCATGCGCACCGAGCTCGATGTCCCCTTTTCGCACAAAGAAGAAGCCAAAGCGCTGGGCGCCAAATGGGACCGGACCAAGAAGATCTGGTATGTACCCAGCGGCGTCAACCCCGAGCCCTTTGCCGAGTGGCTGCCCGGTGTTGACCGATCCGACCCCTCAGCGCCGTATATATATCTAGTACTGGGCAAGCGCGAGTGCTGGAAATGCCACGAAGAGACCTCGGTCGCGGCCTTCGGTATTCCCTATCGAACCGATGACGGCAAGGGCATCGCCATTGCGCACGCGCCCAACGAAGCCGGGCACATTACCATCGACACGGCCAATGCCAACGCGCTCGCCATTGTTCCCGCTCTTGGCTGCGTCCCGGGCGAGATCCGCGACTATCTTTCTAAGCGCTGTGGCTACAAACCCGTAGGCGCACGAGCCTCCAAAGCCCCGTCGCTCGGCAACACGTGCACCAGTTGCGACGCGCTGCAAGGCAGCCACTATCTGTTCGAAGAACCCACGTCCCCGTTTGCCCTCACCGCCATCAACAAGCTGCCGGCACTGGAGTTTGTGCGTGTCGAAGTTGCCGGCGTCTTTGGCGTCCCGGCCACGCGCACCGACTTTGACCAGGCACTCTTTACTTGGGCACGCGACCATCACGCCGAGTTCCACAAGCAGCTCGGTGAGGGGATTTATTTATAGAGATGACATCGAGGCATTGAGGAGCAGGAGCTCGATCGTTAAACAATCCCAAAACGCTACAGCCCCAGGATGTGCTCCAGATAGCCCTTGTTGAACCAGAACGATTGCTTCGTCATCCAGCGCCCGTCGGGCAGTTCGCAAGCGTCACCGGCGTGCCTCATCGCATTGGCGAAGCCATGGTCGAAGTGTACGGCCTCTAAGGCAAGCAATCCGGAGCCGGCAGTTCACGCTGTCGACTCCGTTTTTTCCATCCCACTCCCCTGTATACTGATGTAGCACGTGTTTCATCCGGGCTTGTTGGACCGGGTCGTTCATGGGAGGGCCTTATGGCTGCTTCGAATCCGCCTAAGGGGAGCGTTTCTTCTTCGTCCATCAAGCCGGTTACGCGCAAGGCCGTGCGTTGCCAGCGCGAGGTCGCTTGGCTTGTCACGCAGGCGGCGGGCAGGCTTGTGGCGACCACTCAGGACGTCAATGCGCCTACGCCGAGCTTTGTGTTAGCGGCGGCGCTGGATTTTGTGCGCCAATTGGAGCTTGCCGCACAGGATGCCAGCGGCCACCTCGACTACCAGAATGTTATGGCGCCCGACCTGCAAACGTTCTGCCACATGGCCAAGTTGCCCGCCGCACCCAATGCACTTTCGGACGCAGGCTACATGTTTACGCTCTCGGGCGCGAAGCTCATCCGCGACATCTATGCATACTGCAGCGAGCTCGCCGAGCGCCACGTCTTTGACGCGGCTGAAGTCAAACCGGGATATGTCATCAAGCTGGTTCTTAGGCTGTTCTTGATGGACGGGTTCGGGGCCATGCCGGCGTAAGCCGAGTCTTTAGCATCACCGTCGACTGGGCAACAACCGCTTTACCTTAGTGGGCGCCAATCGAGGGTCGATTATTGGGTCGCCTCGTCCACTAACGCATTTATTCCACGCGCTCTGACAGTCGATATTTGCGGTTGCGGCTTGTCGACGGCGCCGTCGGCTCAAGCTCACCCTGCTCAATGAGCGCATTGACGCGTGCCCTAACCTGGGAAACCGTGAGTCCCGTGCGCTCCGCCAGTTCGCGCGTCCCCAATTCGCCGTAGCGCTTGAGTGCCGTCATAATCAAGTCCCCGCCATGATCGACCGGCTCGATCTTTGGACGGTAAAGTACGACCTTGAACCGATCGAACCCCGGGCAGAACAGGGGCTCGGCCAGACCATGCGCGCGCATGGCATCGATCATCATCGGGATGCCCGAGCCATTGCCCTCAGCCGGCGAACCTGCGCCATCCGGCAGCGGGACAATCGACATGAGTTTCACGAGCGTCGCGTTACGGCATCGGGAGCTGCCGTCAAACAAGTTCTCGCGAGTCTTTCCGCCATAAAGACCGCCGGGGTTCGTCACCTCGATACGGTCATCAAAGACGTCAACAGCGATCGACTGCCCACAGAACCGATCTCCGTATTCTCGGTGGATTACGGCGTTCGCGATTGCCTCGCGCAGGACCTCCTCGGGGATCTCCAGCGAGTCGATACGCGAGACGCCTTGAACGGTCGAGGTGCGACGCAGGTTTTTGGCAACAGCCGCGACAGCATCCGAAATCATCTCGCCCAGGGTGCCCTCGCAGACTGTGCGGTCCATAAACCTTAGCGGTCCCGCAGCGCCCTTTTGAGTTCCCGCATGGACAGCTACATCAATGAAGAGCTTGGGATAAAACTGCTGAGGGTAAACGCCCGCGGCAAGGAGGCCGGCCTTGGTAACATTGCCCTGGGGGTCGAGGAAATTCAGACGCTCCATCTTTGTCCTCCTGTCCGTCGCACCGTGCATCGCTCGAGGCGTCAACGAATAGGCGCGCTCTATCGTGCGGTCGACCAGCGACTCGTCGAGATCGCCCACACTCGTGCCGGGCACCGTATCGCGATCGCTAGGACTCGTCCGTTCGTATGACGACAGCGCCAAAACCTCCGTCGACGAAAGCGGCACGTCTTTGTCATCGATGCGCTTGTAGCTGCCGCCCTGGGCGCCCCGTTCTATTACATAGCAAGGCTTGCTCGACGGGTCGAGCTCCTCGATTGTGATGACGAGAACAACGGTACCCCGAAGCTCCACGCGCTCAATGGTGTATTTGGGCGGATTGGCCAGCTTTCCACGACCGCCGGCATCGCCCATGCCCGCCACGAATTGGTTGAGCACTTTCTCGGTCTCAAAGTTTGCAACTGGGACAAAACCCGCACGCTCGCTCACTCCGAGTACGATGATGCCGCCGGCGGTGTTTGCGAAAGCGCCGACCGTTTCCCATACGTCGCGGGAAAGCGTCGTGGCGCTCTCCTTTACTTCGACGCTAAAGTCATCCGAACCCATGCGCTTTAAAGACTCGAGCAAACCGGCCAGCTCGTTTTCGTTCATCTGCACGTCCCTTCGCTCGGTCCTGCGGAGAATGCTGCAGACGGATTTCCCTCGTCTCTCAGTTATCTCTCGTAATTATCTCTCATCTTTCTGTTATCTCTCGTATTAGATATGAGTGAAAGATGAGAGATAAGATATCTCTATCTGCTTCATTAAATCATGTTTTTGCTGGTAGAACAATCGATATTGAGACAATACCATGGTTGCTTGTCTCTTTACTGCTGGGCTATCTCTCGTAATTATCTCTCGTCTTTAAGCTATCTCTCGTGTTAGTGACGAATGAGAGACGAGAGATGCGTGAGTGATGCATGAGCGTGGATTATTGGACGGTCGAAAAATCCCTCAAACAAAAAACGGGGCCGGCCTTACGCCGAGCCCCGTTTTCAAACGGTCAGTTAGTTATCCAACGCGCGAGCATAGCAGTCAACATTACGCCGCCGCGAACACTCCCAAACCCGTTCCGATGATGCAGATCGCGAAGATGCCCAAGATGATCCAAATGGTCTTGACGCCCTTTTTATAGAGGGCAACGCAAGCGAACGTTGCCAGCAAGGGCAGCAGACCGGGGAAGATCGAATCGAACAGATCCTGCAGGACAATTTCCGAACCACCCACGTCAAAGGTCAAAGCAGTGGACAGTGAGACCTGTGCCGCAATCATGGCGCCGATAACGGTCATTCCGAGGACACCGGCAGCATGCGTCATGCGAGACATAAGGTTGTTCTCTTCAGACTGCTGCAAAAACTTGGTTCCCAAGTCGTAACCCAGATGGGCGGCGACGATACGCGTTGCAAAGTTAATCACGGAGTAGATGAGCGCGTACACGATGGGGCCGAGCGGGTTGCCCGTCGAAGCGATGCCGATACCAATGCCGGCGGCAACCACGCGGAACGTTCCCCAGTAGAACGAATCGCCAATGCCGGAAAGCGGTCCCATGAGACCAACCTTCATGGCGTTAATCGAGGACGTGTCGAAGTTCTTATCGGCAGCCGCCTGCTCTTCCATCGAAACCGTTAGGCCGGCTACAAACGGAAGCACATGAGGCGTGATGTTAAAGAACTCGGTATGGCGATCGAGCGCCGCATAGTAATCGTCGTCGTTGGGATAGATCTTTCGCAGGGGCTTCTGAATGGTGTACATGAAGCCCATTGCCATCATCTTGTCGTACGACTGCGAGCACTGGCTCGTAAACTGGCGAAGGAACATGCTCCGATACATATCGGGAGTCATAATCGCGTCCTTCTTGGCCTCTTTGAGGTCGGTGTTCT
Organism: uncultured Collinsella sp.; assembly: GCA_959601045.1. Classification (GTDB taxonomy): domain Bacteria; phylum Actinomycetota; class Coriobacteriia; order Coriobacteriales; family Coriobacteriaceae; genus Collinsella. The sequence continues at coordinate 39,498 of CAUGNZ010000009.1, read as the reverse complement.
GCGTAGCCATTAGAAGTCCTCCTCTTCATCTGCAGCAACCGTCTGCGGACCGGACGAGCCCTCGCGGAAGGCCAGGAGCAGCGCGACGCAAATGGCAGCTGCGGCGACGCCGACCACGTCCATCTTGAGGTAGATGACCATAATGAAGCCCAGGAACAGCCAGGGAAGGAGCCTGTTATCGCCCATGGTCCTGATAAGAAGAGCGAAGCCGATGCAGACCATGACGCCGGACGCAACGTTGAGGCCGTCCATCACAAACTGCGGAATCGCGTTGAGCGCATTGTTGATAAGGTCGGCACCAAAGAACAGCGAGCCAAACACCAACAGTGCAGACGGAATGCCAATCGACAGCGGCACGATGGTCAGATGGTACAGATTCGCCTTGGCAAGATCGCGATTTGCCAGAGCGGTCTCAATCTTCTTGCAGGCAAAGGCACCCGGAACGGCGTAGCAGAAGTTGCGCCACACCTGAAGGAAGACGGAGACGGGAAGGGCGAGCGCGACGGCAGTTGCCGTGCCCGTACCCGTAATGACGGCAAACGCGCAGCCAAGCACGCCGGAGGCATAGACCTCGGGAGGAACCGCCGCGCCGACCATGATGGCACCCATGAACATGGACTCCAAAGCAGCGCCGACGATAACGCCCTGCTGGACATCGCCAAGGATCAAGCCGACAAACAGGCTCGTAAACAGCGGACGACCAAGCATCGTAATGCCAAATAATTGCTCGTCCATGGACGCAATAAATGCGACCAGTGCAACTAGAAGATACTGGACAACCATTTCGATCAACCCCAGAAACAGGTCTGCAGGCGAGGCATTCTGCGCAGCTCGCCTGCAGACAACCGCAGCAATTTGAGAGGATTAGTAGTTCATCTGGTGATAGTAACGACGCGTGGTGAGCGGGTGGTTACGGACGTGCTCGAGATGGCAGCTCAGACGCTCGGTGATGGTGTAGGTGACCATCGGGGAGACGATCTTGCGGAACTCGGGGTCGCTGAACGGCAGCTCGACCTCGGCGGTGTCAAACTTGTTCACGCGGACGTTGACGCCCTTCTCGTCGGCGAGCATGCGGGTGAAGTTGTCCACGCGGTCCATGAGCTTACGGGTGTCGTCCTCGCCGTAGAGCATGATGAGGCTCGTGCCCTCCTCGCACAGCTCGATGGTGCCGTGGAAGAACTCGGCGGCGTGGATGGACTTGGTCTTGATCCACTGCATCTCCTCGAGGATGCACATGGCGTAGTCGTACGCCTCGCCCCAGAGCATGCCGGAGCCGATCACCATGTGGTAGTCGAGGTCCTTGAAGTCCTCGGCCATGGCGGCGCAGCGCTCGTCCTGGGCGTCCTTGGCCTTGATGAGGAACGGGGCGATGTTGCCGAACTCCTCCATGAAGGTGTCGTACTTGGGGAAGGCGCCGACGTTCTTGAGGAAGCGGGCGACCAGCGTGATCTGGTAGGTGTAGATGGCCTCGCACAGGACGTCGTCCTCGGCGAAGCTGAAGAACTTGTAATCGGCGTACTCGGTTGCCGGGGTGTTGTCGTTGGAGACATACATCAGCGTGCGGGCGCCCTGCTCCTGGCAGAACTTGGCGGCCTCGATGATCTCGGGGGTGGTGCCGGTGCGGGTGGAGAAGACGCAGACCGAGTCCTTGTTGAAGGTCTTGGGCGGGCATGCGAGGAATTCGGCGGCGATCTCGCAGTGGACGTCGACGTCGGCCGTGGTGGTCTCGACCCAGTACTTCATCGGGAGCGTGTGGGCCCAGGTGCCGCCGCAGCCGATGAAGAAGATGTTGGAATAACCCTGCTCGCAGACCTCGTCCACGGCAGCCTCAATCTGAGGACGGAGAGCGAGGGCATCGCTCACAACCTTCTCGTAACGAGGCTCATCGAAATTGAACATCCCTTACTCCTAACTCACTTGGATGAACCCTTCATTCATCCCATAACGTTATAATACTTTATATAACTAACTATGCAAGAACTATTTCAGATTTTTTTGATTTTTCTTTAATAAAAAGCCCGCCGATTAAATGATCGACGGGCATAGGCATAGAGCATTGGTTCAATAAATGCCGAGCATCAACGTGTTTCCGGCTAGAAAACGTCCTTGGCAAACACCTTAGCGTCATTGGGGACCTGACGGATTTCGATGGCCACGCCATCGCCCAGGAGCTCTTGGATATGCTCGGCATCTTTCTCGGTCGCAAAGATCGCAGGGGTCGGATGAAGCGTGGTCTCAGGGGTCTTTCGGGTTCCGCCCAGATTGATCTCTTTGATGTCTTTGCAACCCTTTGCGAGACGATAGACATCTTCAATCGTCTCAGTGATGATAAACAGCGAATACTTGTCGGTAACGCCGCTGTTGAGCGCCTCGATAGCAGCGTCAACATCCTTGATGACGAGTTTAACGCCGTTGGGGCGGGCGAGCCTCAAGGCCGCCTTCCTCATGTCGTCTTTTGCCACAGCATCGCTGGCAAGCAAGATGCAATCTACATCCAAAGCGTGAGTCCAGGACATGGCAACTTGGCCGTGAATCAGTCGGTAATCAACTCTCGTAAGCTTAATCATCGTTATCATCTCCGCACGTTATAAAGGGAATGACAGGTGTGGCCCCTAGCTAGGGCTCGAACCAGAACTAACTAGAACTCTTCTTCCTCGGCGCCGGCAAGCATGTCCGCCGCCTCGCAAAGCTGAATAAACGAACGCGATCCCTCGACCGCGGCTTTGGCCTTGTCCGCATCCAGGGAGTCCAGCTGTGTAACCATTTCCACCAGCAGCGGCAAGTTCATTCCAGCGATTAACGTAAACGATCCGTCGGTCTGCCTCTGAATGAATTCGTTGTTTACAGAGCCGCCAAAGATGTCAGTCACGACAAACCAAGAGTCGGCAGGGTCCCTCGTCTCCATCCATGCATCAATCAACGCCGCGACGTCCCTTGAATCGTCATCGACATAGGCGCACAGGCACTCGATTCGGTCGTTGGTGCCCATCAGAATCTCCAGAGAGCTTTTCATGCCTTGGGCGAGATAACCATGACTCGCTAGCAATATCTTATTCATAGTTCTCCAATACCAATAGGACGTACTATATTGTCATAACAAAGTATATTAGCAATCTACCCTACGTGGTGTGTCTATTTTCCAAATCCGCGAACGGTAACAATTGGTCGGTAAATCGACCAATCTATCGCTAATTTACAAATAGAACTTCAATCGCTCGGTGCAGTACACCTGACGGGAGATGAAAAGCGGCTCGCCACTTGGGGCATAACGTCTATCGACAAACAGAAGCAGCGAAGAGTCCAGCTCCACGTTAAGGTATGCCGCCTCGAGCTCGCTCGCATAGCAGACCTCGAGCGTACGCGTGTTGGGACCCATCTTGATCCCCTGGCGATCGAGTACCGCCATCAGCGAATCATCGAGGGACTCATGCTCCAAAAAAGAAAGCGCAGCGGAATAGCTATTGGTTTCCAGCATCGTGGGCTTGCCATCCACAAGGCGCAGACGACGGCTACGCAATACCTTTTGGGTATCGTCTACGCCCAGGAACTTCGCGTCTCGCAGACTTGGGAAGTCCCAGCCCATTTCGAGAACCCTGGTAGACGCCTGTTTGCCCGCAAGCTGGCACGAATGGGTAAAGCTCTCACGGTCGTCCGCGGCATACATCTGCGTGTCCGACGAAACGAACGTGCCCTTGCCGCGGGCCCTCTCAACAAGCCCAGCATCTTCCATTTCTTTAATTGCGGAGCGAACCGTTATTCGGCTCACGCCAAATTGCTCGATAAGCTCCGCCTCGGTCGGAAGCTTATCTCCCGGGCGGTACGTGCCGTTGGCGATTGAATCAGAAAGCGCACGAACAATCTGTTTGTACAGGGGGATAACGCTATTTGCCTCAACCATATCAACCATACCTTTACAAGGAATCAGCAGCCTATAGATAAATGACTTATATTGTATTAGAACTTTTTAGCACTCCACGCCATTTCCTATAATGTTTTAGCAAACGAGGGGTTATTTTGCGTAAGCGGTGTAGAGTCCATCCATTTCCGCATACAGCTTCAATCTGATGGCGGTATATGCATCCGATAAGCCGATTGATTTTTATCTTCTACCTGTCTCACATTCATCCCTCGTCGTAGAGATGAATGTGAGGTGAGAGATACGTACTTGACGCGCGAGCGTGGATATTTGGACGGTTTTTGGGCTTTTGGCGGCCGATTTCGTCCGAAAATCCACGCTCATGCGGCAGACGTCCGAATTTCCACGCTCGTGTGCCAGAAAATCCACGCTCATCCGGCAGATTGGTCGAAGGCCCCATATGGGTATACTCTCGGGGATTCGACTCGATTCGCCCCCGTTGGGGCGCCAAAGGAGACTGCATATGCCCACTACCTCAACCGACCCGCGCGCCGCTGCCGCCGCGCTGCTGGTGCCCGGTACCACCTGCCATGGTTTTGCCGTCGAGCGCTGCGAGACCGTGCCCGAGCTCGACTCGGACGCTTACGTGCTGCGCCATACCACCTCGGGCGCTCGCCTGCTGTACCTGGCGTGCAACGACGAAAACAAGGCCTTTGCCATTGGCTTTAAGACGCCGCCGGCCGATTCCACCGGCGTGTTCCATATTCTTGAGCACTCGGTGCTGTGCGGATCGGCCAAGTTTCCCGTCAAGGAGCCGTTTGTCGATCTGATCAAGAGCTCCATGCAAACGTTCCTCAACGCCATGACCTACCCCGACAAGACCATCTACCCCGTTGCCACCACCAACGAGCAGGACCTGTACAACCTGATGGACGTGTATCTGGACGCGGTGTTCAACCCGGTCATCTACACCAAGCCCACCATTTTTGAGCAGGAGGGCTGGCACTACGAGCTGGACCTGCCGGAGGGCGTCGAGGGCGAGGGCGGCGACAGCTCCGCGAGCCTGCGCGAGGGCACGCTGCGCTATAACGGCGTGGTGTTCAACGAGATGAAGGGCGCGCTGTCCGACCCCATGAGCGTGCTGGACGACGCCGTCAACGCCGCGCTCTATCCCGATACCGCCTATGCGCATGAGAGCGGCGGCGACCCGCGCGCGATTCCCGCGCTCACCTACGAGCAGTTCCTGGATACGCACGCGCGCCACTACAATCCTTCCAACTCTTATATAACGCTCTACGGCGACCTAGATGTGGACCGCGCGCTGGCGTTTTTGGACGAGCGTTATCTGTCGCAGCCGAGCGCTGCGAGCCGCCGCATGGACGCTGCCGTTGCCGCCGGCGAGGACCCGTCCACGCTGGCACCCAATCCGCTGGACGTGCAGGAGCCTGTGACCTGCGAGTATAAGCGCGTCGAGATGGCCACCACGCCCGAGAACGCCTTGGTGGGCCTGGGTCTGGTGCTGGGCAGCGCGCTCGACCGCAAGCGCACGATCGCGGCGGACATCTTGTTCGAGGCGCTGCTGTGCTCCAACGAAGCACCGGTTAAGAAGGCCATTCTGGCCGCCGGCCTGGGCGGCAACGTGGTGAGCTACACCGCGGCCGAAAGCCTGCAGCCCTACGAGCTCATCATGCTGCAAAACGCGCAGCCCGGCGTGGCGCGCGAGCTGCGCCGCGTGTTCCAGGACGTCTGCCACGACCTGTGCGAGCACGGCATTCCGCGCGAGCGCCTGGAAGCTATCATCAGCAGCAACGAGTACGACCTGCGCCAGCGCGACTATGGCATCGCCGACGGCGTGGCCATTGCGTGCGACGCGTTGAGCACCTGGCTTTACGATGACGACGCCGCGACGCTGGCGCTCAAGTATGGCCCGGTGTACGAGGAGCTGCGTGGCGAGCTGGACGGCAGATACTTTGAGGACCTGCTGCGCGAGCTCGTGCTGGAGAACGACCACATGGCGCTGGTCGAGCTGGTTCCGGTGGACGCCGCTGAGGGTTCGGAGGGCGCCGAAGCTGCCGAGCTGGCAGCCAAGCGCGACGCCATGACCGATGCCGAGCTGGCCGACGTGGTCGAGCGCACGGCTGCGCTGCGTGCCGCGCAGGAGGCCGAGGACACGCCCGAGGACAAGGCCACGCTGCCGCGCCTGCGCGTGTCCGACATTGGCGAGGCGCGCCCCGAGCCGCCGCTGGTCGTAGACACGACCGCGCCCATCCCCTGCCTGCGCCACGGCATCCCCACCAACCGCCTGGCCTACGCCATGCAGTATTTCGACCTGAGCTGCGTCGCATTTGAGGACCTGCCCTATGTGACGCTGCTCTGCCGCCTGCTCAAACAGCTGCCCACGAGCGAGCACTCGGCCGAGGAACTCGACAATCTGCTCGCCGGCAAGCTGGGCTTTTTGAGCTTTACGACCGAGGTCATGACACAGCCCGACGTGGACGGCGTGCGCCCTTATCTGCTGGTGAGCGCCGGCGCCCTGTCCGAGAAGATCGATGCGCTGGCGAGCCTGCCGCGCGAGGTGTGGTCGAGCACGCTGTTGCTCGATGCTGACGCCGACCGCGTGCGCGACGTGCTCACGCAGATTCGCATTGGGCTTGAGCAAGGCTTTATCAACAACGGACACTCGGCGGCACTCGGCCGCGCGATGAGCTACACCTCGCCTTCGGCCGTGGTGCGCGAACAGCTCTCGGGCGTGGACTTCTACCTGTTCCTGCGCGATCTGCTCGAGCACTTTGACGAGCGACTGGACAATCTGCGCGCCAAGCTTGCCGAGCTGGCAGACCGCATCTTTGTGGCCGACGGCTGCCTGGCGAGCTTTACCGGCAGCGATGAGGACTTTGACGCGTACTGGGATGCCGCGGGCGACCTGGGGCTTGGCGCAGGCGACGGCGCCGATGCCGGCCGCAACGTGCTCGTGGTGCCGACGCCGCGCGACCGTCACGAGGCTTTCGTCATCCCCAGCGACATTTGCTTTGCGGCAAGCGCGTGCGACCCGCGTCGCTTGGGACTCGACGTGACGGGCGCCTGGGCGGTTGCCGCCAACGCGCTCTCCTACGACTACCTGTGGAACGAGATCCGTGTGAAGGGCGGCGCATACGGTTGCGGATTCCGCGCGGCTGGCGAGCGTCAAACGGCGTTCTACACCTACCGCGACCCGGCGATCGATCCCTCGATTGAGCGCGTGGCGCGCGCAGGCGAATGGCTCGGCAGCTTTGAGCCCGACGAGGCCGCCTTTGAGGGATTTATCGTGAGCTGCGTGAGCGGCATGGACGCGCCGGTGAAGCCCTACGCGCTCACCAAGCGCCGCAACACGACCTACCTGGCCGGACTCGATCCCAACGCGCGCGAAAAGCGCCGCGCCCAGATGCTCGCCGCCACGCCCGATGAGCTGCGCTCGCTCGGCGCCGACGTGACGCGTATCGCAGCTGAGTCGCCGACCTGCGTCTTTGGCGGCCGTGACGTCATCGCCAAGAGCAACGCCAACTTCAACGTAGTCGACCTGCTGGGCTAAGGCACCAAGGTAGATTTTTGGGACATGCCTAAAAATCTACCTTTTCTTTTTGCCGCTGCTTGGGCGGGGCGGCGCAGCCCACCGCGGCGGTTTGTCTAAATCTGTAACATCTAGACGGCAATATCGGCTCCAGATGTTACAGGTCGAGACGTTCCCGAACGGCACCGGCCCTTTGTCTCGATCTGTAACAACTAGGTCCATTTTTGCCGAGTTACTGTTACAGATCGAGACAGACCGCCGCAGACACCCGCCCTCCAGCAAAACCACCACGAAGGTGTCCATGAGCTGCCCCCTTTGCGATGGTTTGTGTGGTGGTTTTTGCTGTTCGCCCAGATAAAACCTGCCAAAATAAACCTGTCCCTTTTTGGAAGGTTTAGGAGATGAGGCTGTGATGGATAAGGCTGAGTTGCGGCGGGCGGTGATTGCCCGGCGCAATGTGATTGACTTGGATGTTCGGGCGGCGAAGTCTGCTGTTGTATGCGCGCGGCTTGTTGAGCTGATGGAGTCCAGCGGCACTGCGGGCCAACGCACCGTTGCCGCCTATGCCGCCATGGGTTCCGAAGTCGACCCCGCCGCGTTTGCCGCCGCGGTCGCCGCGCGCGGCTGGCGCGTAGCCTATCCGTGCATGCTCTCGGCAAGCGACGCCGCCGCATGCGGCCAGCGCATGTGCATGCGAACGGTCGCCGCCGGCGATGTATCCGCGGCTCCGTTTATCACGCATCCCACGCGGGCCTTCGCAGCTACGGATATCGACAGCAATCGCTGCCCCATCGTACCCGCCGCCGAGCTCGACATGGTTGTCGTGCCGCTCGTGGCTTTCGACCGCACCGGTGCGCGCCTGGGCTACGGCGGGGGCTGCTACGACCGCTACCTTCCCATGCTCTCGCCCGCATGCCAAATCGTCGGCATCGCCTTTGACGAACAGCGCGTCGAGCACGTTCCCACCGAAGCCCACGACCTGCCGCTGCCCAACATCATCAGCGCCTAACCGCCGGCGCACCTCCCGATAGGCCTAGTGCTCCTCGCCGGCGCGAGCCAGGTCGTAGGGCGTGGTCTGGTAGACGTAGTAGTTGAGCCAGTTGGTGTAGAACAGCTGAGCCTGGCTGCGCCAGACGTTACGCGGCTCGGCGGTGGGGTCGTCGTCCGGGAAGTAATGCGCTGGAACCTCTGGATTAAGCCCGCGCTTCACGTCGCGCTCGTACTCCAGGCGCAACGTGTCGGTATCGTACTCGGGGTGGCCAAAGACAAAGAAGCGACGGCTGTCGGTCGACTTGGCGATGTACAGGCCCACCTCGTCGGACACGGCCACGACCTCAAGCTGCGGCTCGGCCTCCACGTCCTCGCGGCGCACATCGGTGTTGCGTGAATGCACGGCATAGAAACGGTCGTCGAAGCCGCGGACCAGCGGGCTTTGCGGCTTCACTAGATAATGCTCGAACACGCCGCTCGCCTTTGCCGGCAGGTCGTACTTCTGGATACCGTAATGATGGTAGAGCCCCGCCTGCGCGCCCCAACAAATGTGCAGCGTAGAGTGCACGTGTGTGGTGGACCAATCCATGATCTGGCAGAGCTCGGGCCAGTAGTCGACCTCCTCGAACGGCATCTGCTCCACCGGCGCGCCCGTGATGATCAGGCCGTCGTAGTGGATGTCGCGGATGTCGTCGAACGTGCGGTAAAACGTCTCCAGGTGGCCGGCGCTCACGTGGGTGGCCTCGTGCGTTTTGGTGCGCAGCAGGTCCACCTCCACCTGCAGCGGCGTGTTGGAGAGCTTGCGCATGATCTGCGTCTCGGTGGCGATCTTGGTGGGCATGAGGTTGAGGATGAGCACGCGCAGCGGACGGATGTCCTGGTGCAGCGCGCGGTACTCGGTCATGACAAAGATGTTCTCGCTCTCGAGCTGCGCGGCGGCAGGGAGGGCGTCGGGGATGCGAATGGGCATGGATGCTCCTTACGAGTCAGCTGCATCTATGGTACAACGAGCGGCACCATCCGCGCGAGCACATCGCCCAGCGATGCCGTCAGCGGCCCAAATCACTCCAAAAGTAGAGATTAAGGCATGTCCCAAAAATCTACGGCGCTTTAGTCTAGCAAAGTGGCAGCAGGACGCTACAATAGTCCGACGCGAAAAACTCGGCCGAAAGGATACGTATATGTACCAGACGCGTAAGATCGGTGTGGTCGGCCAGGGCCACGTGGGAGCACATGTCGCCAACAGCCTGCTTATGCAGGGCATTGCCGACGAGCTGTACCTGTGCGATATCAACGAGGCCAAGGTGACGTCCGAGGTCCAGGACCTGCGCGACTCCCTTTCGTTTGTCCCGTACAACACTGAGATCGTCAACTGCTACGACCATTACGAGGAGCTGGCCTGCTGCGACGTCATCGTCAACGCCGCTGGCAAGGTCGCACTGGCCGCCGGCGACCGCGACGGCGAGCTGTTCTTTACCACCGACGCCGCGCGCACCTTTGCCAAGCGCATCGTCGACGCCGGCTTTGACGGCATCTTCGTGAGCATCTCCAACCCCTGCGACGTCGTGTGCACCGAGCTGTGGCACCTGACCGGCTACGATCCCAAGAAGATCATCGGCTCGGGCTGCGGTCTGGATTCCGCCCGCCTGCGCACCGAGATCTCCAAGAAGGTCGGCGTGAGCCCCAAGTCCATCGACGCCTACATGATCGGCGAGCACGGCTTTAGCCAGCTTGCCGCCTTTAAGGCCGCAACCATCGCCGGCAAGAGTCTCACCGAGCTTCAGGCCGAAAACCCCGACAAGTACGCCTTTGACCACATGGAGGTCGAGGAGCTCGCGCGTAAGGGCGGCTATGTGACCTACCAGGGCAAGCAGTGCACCGAGTACGCCGTCGCCAACTCCGCCGCGCGCGTCTGCGCTGCCGTTCTGCACAACGAGCACGCCGTGCTTTCCGCCTCCACGCTCATGACCGGCCAGTATGGCGAGGAGGGCATCTTTACCTCCCTGCCGTGCGTGATCGGTGCCGAGGGCGTCGAGGAGGTCTACACGCTCGACCTGTCCGAGTACGAGCTCGAGGGCTTCCACAAGAGCTGCCGGCACATCCGCGACAACATCTCCCAGCTCGACTGGTGGGACGCCGAGGCGTACGACGCAAAGTAAGCGTCGGTTGCCGCGACACCTCGCGAATCTAAGCGCGATACCAAGCGGGCCGCGCCGGAAATCCCCGGCGCGGCCCGCTTTTTTGACTCGCGCTGCGCCCTTGCGAATCGAAGGTGAATGGTTTTCCCGTTACCTAGTACTGCTCGATGCCCATGTAGCGACGGATCTCGGGGCTGTGGTCGAACACCTTGCCGCGGGCGGCGCGCAGCTCGCAGCTCATGTTGTAGAAGAAGATCGGCTCCAGGTACGAACGCACGCTGGCAGGCACGTCGCCCACGCCGTACTCGAGTGCGTCGAGCACCATGACCGTATCGGTGTGCGTGTTGAGGAACGCCAGCGCGCGCTCCTCCATGGGGCGGCACTCGCCCGATCCGAGCTGCACAAAGTAGAACACGCCGGGCTCGGTAGCCTCGAACGGGCCGTGGAAGTACTCGCCGGAGTGGATGTAGCAGCAGTGCTGCCACTGCATCTCCATGAGCGAGCAGATGGCCATGGCGTAGGTCTGGCTAAAGTTGGGGCCGGATCCCAGGATGTAGAAGAACTCGTGCTGCTGGCAGAGCTCGGCAAAGCGGGCGCCCAGCTCGGCGTTGACCTTCTCGCGGGCAGCGGGCAGCAGCGCATCCATCTGCTTAAGGCCGGCGTACATGTCGGCGAGTGCCTCGTAACCCTCCTGCTGGTCGAGCAGCTCGGCGGCGATCAGAGCGCCGATGCCCTGCGGCACCTCGGCCTGTGGCACGCCTTCGCCCCACGGATAGACCCAGGTGGTCCACTTGCCGTTGTCGATCTTTGAGCCCTCGCAGTCGGTGAGGGCAACGACCTCGGCGCCGGCTGCCAGCGCCATCTCGCAACCGTCGACGACCTCCTGCGTATTGCCGCTGTGGCTGCAGGCGATGACGAGTGACTTCTCGCCAAGACTCTTGGGGGCCATCAGGCAAAACTCGCGCGCCGTGTAAACCGTCGAGGTAAACGTGGTCGCCTCGCGCTTGAGCAGCTCGTTGGCCGGCATCAGGTCGATCATCGAACCGCCGCAGGCGATCCAAAAGACATTCTCGAGCTTGCCCTTGCGCTCGATAATTTCCTGAATCAGATCATGTGCGTTCATGCTGATGCTCCTCCTTGTGTGGTGGCTTTTGGTGACGGCTGCTCGTACCTGCGGTCGTTCTATGTTGTCCTATTTATAGCACGCAAGCTGTCGTGGGTGAAGTCATTTCGCCAAACTTGTTCTATGTTGTTCTATCTGTGGACGTTAGATGTCAAACACGTAGCGCGAGCCAACGATCTTTTGACGACCGAGCAGTAGGGGCCGCTCGTCCGCATCGGTAAAGTACGCCTCCATATAAAAGAGCGGCTCGCCGACCGGCACCTCCAGCAGCGGGGCCGCCTGAGCATCGGCAAGCGCAATCTCCACGGTGCAGGGATCGGACTTGAGCGGCGCGCGGCCCGAATGCTCTGCAACGAGCGCAAAGATCGAGTTATCGGCGAGGTCTTTATCGGCAAGCGTCTGCAGGTAGGGATGGTCGGCCAGCACAAAGGCGTTGTTCTCGAGCATGACGGGCACGCCATCTGCCGTGCGCACGCGCTCGACCACGATGAGCTCGCAGCCGGGTTCCACCTCAAAAAACGCCGCATCCTCACGCGTCGCCGCAACCACCGTGCGCGACACCAGGCGCGCTCCGGCCACCATGTCGTTGGCGGCGCAACCCTCGGAAAAGCTCTGAACGTCGCCCTTCTGGCGAATCTTGCGCTTGAGCTTGGGAGCGCACACAAAGGTGCCCCTCCCCTGCTGGCGGTTGAGATAGCCCGCACGCGACAGCTCCTCGATGGCGCGGCGCACGGTGACGCGACCCACGCCGTAGGACTTCGCGAGCTCCATCTCGGAAGGAATGCACGAGCCGGCTGTGTACACGCCGCGCGCGATCTCGCCCTTTAGGTCGTCCATAACCTGCTGGTACAGAGGCACGGCGGAAACCTCGGCGCGCTCAGAACGTTCGGTCTTGTTATCGGTTGCCATCGTTACGCTCCATCCCGCGCATGCTCGGACTCAAATTCTTCAATCGCCGCCATAAACTGCTCGCCAAAGGCGTCGGCCTTTTTCTCGCCGATGCCGTTGACCTGGATCAGCTCGTCGCGCGTCTGTGGACGCAGGCGGCACAGACCGCGCAGGGCCTTGTCGGAGAAGACCATGTACGGCGCCATCTCCAGCTCGGTCGAGATTTCCTTGCGCAGGACGCGCAGACGCTCAAACAGCTCGGCATCGTCGCCCACGCGCGGGCGCTGGTCCAGCTCGGCCTCCTCGCGCAGCAGGTCCACCGCACGGCGAGCGCGGGCCGAGGCCTTGCGCTTGGACGCGCGGCGCTTAACGGTAAAGGCAAACGCCTCGTCCTCGACCTCGCCGGCACGCGGACCCAGGCCCACAACCGGGTACTGCCCCTGCGAGGTGGCCAAATAACCGCGGCCGCACAGCTGGCCGATGATATCCTTGATGCGCCCAACCGATTCGCTCGAAAGCTCGCCATAGCCGCGATCCTCGTCCAGATGCATCTGGCGAATGCGCTCGGTGTTGCCGCCGTGGAGCACGTCGGCGATGAGCGACTTGCCAAAGCGCATGGGGCGCGTGGCCACATAGCGCACGGTGGCGCGGGCCATATCGGTGACGTCCTCGACCTCGAACTGCGTAAGGCAGTTGCTGCAGTTGCCGCAGCCCTCGGCCTCGTCCGTGGCGGTGCTGCCCGCACCAGCCGCTGCCGCATGCTCGGCCGCGGCCTCGTCGCCAAAGTAGCGCAGCATGTATTCGCGCAGGCAGCCGGTGGTATTGCAGTAGCCCTCCATCTGGCTGAGCAGACGATATCGATTCTGGAGCGCCCACGCGCGCTGCTCGTCGTCGAGCGCCTCGTCGGCCGCATCGCCGCGGTCGATCAAAAAACGACGCATGCGAAAATCGTTGCCGTTCCACAGCAGGTGGCAGCTGGCCGGGTCGCCATCGCGACCGGCGCGGCCCGCCTCCTGGTAGTAGGCCTCGATGCTCTCGGGCACATTGTTGTGGATCACGTAGCGCACGTTGGGCTTGTCGATGCCCATGCCAAAGGCGTTGGTGGCAACCATCACCTGAAGATCGTCGTCAATAAAGGCACGCTGGCTTTGACGGCGGGCGTCGTTGCCCATGCCGGCATGGTAGCGGCCAACGCGAATGCCGCTGGGGCCCAGCGCCTCGGCAAGCTCGCCTGCCAGCGCATCGACCGTCTTGCGGGTCGAACAATACACGATGCCGCTCTCGCCCGAATGCGCGATCACATAGTCGCGCACCCAGGCGGTCTTGGCTTTGTCGCCCATCTCCTCGCAGCCAAAGTAGAGGTTCTTGCGATCGAAGCCCGTCACCACCGTCGCGGGGTTTTGCAGGCCGAGCATCTGCTGGATGTCCGCACGCACGCGCTCGGTTGCCGTAGCGGTAAAGGCCGCCACGATCGGTCGCTGCGGCAGGGAATCGATGAACTCACGAATCTGCAGGTAGGCGGGGCGGAAATCCTGGCCCCATTGGCTCACGCAGTGGGCCTCGTCAATGGCCACGAGCGGCACGCCAATGCCGCCGTCCGCCGCGGCCTCCTGCGCAAAGGCCAAAAAGCGTGGCTCGAGCAAGCGCTCGGGCGCCACGTACATAAGCTGGTAGCGGCCCTCGCGCGCCCGCTTGAGCACGGTGTTTTGCTGGGCCGGAGTAAGGCTGGAGTTGAGATAACTGGGGCGCGCACCCGCCGCGAGCAGCGCGCGGGTCTGGTCCTCCATAAGCGACAGCAACGGACTCACCACAAAGGTGATGCCGGAAAGCATGAGCGCGGGCACCTGGTAGCAAATGGACTTGCCGGCGCCCGTGGGCATAACGCCCAGCGCGTCGCAGCCGGCAAGGATCGCATCGACCATACGGTCCTGCCCCGGGCGAAACGAGGTGTAGCCAAAATAGGCGCCGAGCGTGTCGAGCGCCGTCTGTTGCATGCTATCGGTCATGGTTTCCTAACGTCCAAGTCATCTGCCGCCGATTATACGCCGCCACGCGGACCGGTGCCGCACGGCTGCCGGCCACGGGCGGCGCAATCCGAAAGGAACGAGCGTGGATTTTTGGACACTTTCCGGATGAGCGTGGATAATCTCCCACTTTGAGGCCGCCATCGGGCCAAAAACGGGAGATTATCCACGCTCGTTCTGCGACTAGTCGTTGGGAACCTTCTTGAATAACCAGTCGTTTAAGAGCGTCCCCAACGGCTAATCTCTTGACAAGCGCGAAAACGTCACTGGTTGAGCATAAGTCAGCGAAAACGCCCCTAAGCGAGCAAGGTGACGTGAAAGAGGAGGGAAGCGTACTTTGGTACGCGACCGACGATTGAACGTCAGATTGCCGCTTAGGGGCGTTTGCAGCGTCGAGCCGTTGCGCGGTTTGGAAAACCGCGCAACTAGAGCTACATCACCATGACGTAACGGCTACCCACGTAGTACTGCTTACCCATCAGGACCGGCTCGCCATTGGGGCCGATAAAGCCGGCACGCAGATTGAGCAGTGGATCGTGCGGAGCAATGCCCAACTCGGCCGCTTGCTCGGCGTTAGCGCGAACGGCCTCGACCGTACGGTAGCCAACCGAGACAATCGGCGTTCCGCCAACACGCTCGACCTCGGCAAAAATCGACTTGTCCTCAAGATCGGCCGTCAACAGCTCACGGTATGTATCAAACGGCACAAAGATGTTTTCCTCAAAGATGGGCTCGCCGTCGGCCGTACGCACGCGCTTAATGTGCAGTAGCAGCGCGTCCTTCTGCAGGCCAAAGAACTCCATCTCGTTTTGACGTGCCGGCACAATCTGGCGATCGACCACGTGTGCACCCGCCTTCATGTCATTGTCGGCACACAGCGCGGTAAACGTCTGCAGCGTCGAGGCGTGGAACTGGCGGTTGATGTGCGGCGTGGAGACAAAGGTGCCGCGGCCCTGCTGCTTAACCAGGTAGCCATCGGAGCACAGCTCCTCAACGGCGCGACGCACCGTAATGCGGCTTACCTCGTACTGCTCGGCAAGCTCAAGCTCGGACGGGATACGCTCCTTGGGTGCATAAACACCTTTCTCGATCGCATCCTTGATTTCGTCGTAAATCTGCTGGTAAAGTGGTGCATTTTTGGGTGCGGGCATATCTGATCACTCTTATCAAAATAGCGAAATAACTAATACGTATATAACGTCTTTTTATATGTTATCTCAGTTTGATAAAACGATACACCACATACAGCAAATCCTTACTTGCCGTCGTCCTGCTGCAGACTGTCCTGCTCGCTGAGGCGCGCCTGCCTGCTGGCCATGCGCGCGGGCTTGTCGGGATCGGGTACGGCCGTGGGCATGGGCTCGTCGACATGGCCGCCCCACCAGCCGCCCACGAAGTTGAGCGTGTGGAACACATTGATCACGGCGCCGGGATCAATATCGCACACCAGCTTGATAATGTCCTGGCTCTCGTAGGTCGAGACAACGGCGTGCAGCAGATACATCTTTTCGCGGCTGTATCCGCCAATGACCTCGGCGCAGCTAATGCCATGCTGAAAATGGTCAACATAGGCTGTCATGACCTCGTCTGCCTTGCGTGTCGTGATCTGCAGCGTCACACGGTCGTAGCGTCGGTAGAAACTGTCGATGGTCTTGGTCGAAATAAACTGGAACACGATGGAATACGCCGCATTGTCCCAGCCAAACATAAAGCCAAAGATCGCCAGGATAGCGCAGTTAAAGCCAAAGATGACGCCCCAGATGGTCTTGCCTGTATGGTTGGAAACCCACAGCGCGATAAAGTCGGTGCCGCCGGTGGATGCGCCGGACTTAAGCGCGATGGCGGCGCCCAGGCCCGAGACCACGCCGCCAAAGATGATAAGCATGATCTTGTCGCCCAAAAACGGGGCGAAGTGAAAGATGTTGAGGAACAGCGACGAGAGCATGACCTGCATCATCGAGAAGATGACGAAGCGCTTGCTGATGCCGCTCCAGCAAAGGAGCGCCACGGGGATGTTGAGCGCGAGCATGCCGAGCGAGATGTCGATATGAACGCCGCCGAGCGAGGTGACGCGATCGAGCAGGACCGCGACGCCGGTGAGGCCGCTCGGAAGCAGGTCGGCGGGGCGAATGAACGCCTGAATCAGAAATGTCTGGAGAACGGCGGAGATGGTGACCGCCACGGCAGTAATGGCGCGGCGGACGATGGTGAGACGGCCGAGCACGAGCACGCGGTCCGTGAGCTGATCGATGGCGTTCGCCACGTAGGCTCCTTTCGAAGGCAGATGTAATTGTGGGGCATGCCGGCGATTGTAGCATGGAGCGCGAGAGGGCGCTTCAATTCACCCTCTCTCGACAACCAAAACGAGCCAGCAGCCCCCCAACCAAAGAGCCAAATTCTAAGTGAGTAGGCTTTTCGCGACCTGCCGAGCACACCCAAAGCTGCCACTTCCGTGACCTGCGGTTTTACTAAGGCAGATACGCTTTGTGCTCGGCCTGCGCCAAAAAGTCTACTCACTTAGCCTGAGTCGAAGCCAAACGGATCAAATCGAAGCCAAAATGAGCCAATCCACCGCAAGAGACGTGTGAATCCGCACTTCTTGCGGCGAATTGACGCTACAAAGCGGTCAGAATGTCGGCGAGGTTGTCGATGACGGCGTCGGCTCCCGTTTGGTCCAGGTTAACGCCCTCGTGCGGACGCAGCGCCAGGACGCGCGCGCCGGAGCGCTTGCCGGCCTCGATGCCCAAAGGCGAGTCCTCGATAACCAGGCACTCGGTAGGCTCCACACCCAGCGCCTCCATGGCACGCAGGTAGATCTCGGGGTCGGGCTTAAATGCACTGCACTCGTGACCGCTGATGGTGTAGTCCAGCACGTCGGTGATACCGGCAATCTCCACCAGCTCGTCAATGAGCTCGCGATAGGACGAGCTCGCGATGGCACACTTGACGCCGCGCTCGTGCAGCTCGCGCATCACCGGCTCCGTCTGCTCGTTGAGCAGCTCGGCATACGGAACAGGGTGAACCGGGCTGTAGACCTGCTTGTACTCAACGCGCAAGCGCTCGCGCAGCTCAACATCGTCGGGCACCAGCGACTTCCAGATGGCAGGCTCGTTAGACCCCGAAAGATCGGGGATCTCGTCAAAGTGGAACCCCTTTTCCTCCATAAACGCCACGCGGCGACGGTTGTAGAACCACTCGGTATCGACCAGCACGCCGTCCATATCAAACAGCACTGCCTTGATCATACGCATCTCCTCCCACCTGCCAAAAAGGGACAGGTTTATTTTGGTAGGTTTTATCTGGTGTTTTGCGACGCGACAGACACGCCCCCAAAGCAAAAAGGGGACGGGGCGCAAACCCCATCCCCTCTCAATCAACCCGTAAGGTCTACTTACTTGTGATTAGTAGGAAAGCTTCCACATGTAGCGACGCATGGTCAGCGGGTGCTGACGGGCCTCGGCGATCTGGTTACCGTACTCGCGCATAACGGCGAGGTGCAGCAGCGGGTTGAAGTAGGTGACGACGCTCGCGGGCACGGCGTCAGCCAGGCCGTAGTCCTTGGAGTCGATCAGAGCGACCTTGGCGCCCATGCGCTCAAGGAAGGTGAGGGCGCGAGCGTCCATCGGACGGGTAGCACCATCGGACATGAAGAAGACGTAGGGCTTACCCTCGGTGGAAACCTCGAACGGGCCGTGGAAGTACTCGCCGGTGTTGTAGGCGGCGGCGTCGATCCACTGCATCTCGGTGAACAGGAAGGCGGCGTGAGAATAAGCCATCTTCTCGGAGGCACCGGAGGCCATGAAGTAGATCATCTTGTCGTCCTTGAAGTCCTCGGCGAACTTCTTGGCGAGCTTCTTGCAGTGCTGAGCGGCGTTCTCGCAGAGATCGAAAACGTTGGTGAGGCCGGTGATCATGTCCTCGTAGTGGTCATAGCCCTCGGTCTGCTGAAGGATCTCGAGAGCAAGAGCGATGGCATAGCCGGGCTTCTCGCACTTGGCAGCGTAGTTGGCGTGGAAGCCGTGGACGATGACGTGGTCGGCGTCGACGGTCAGAGCGGAGCCAGCCTTGTTGGTGAGGGAGACGACCGGGCAGTTGTGCTTCTTGGCGGTCTTGTTGGCCTCGACGGTCTCGGGCGTGGAGCCACCGAGGGAGCAGGTGATCACGAAGGTGTGCTCGTTGACCCAGGAAGGCGTGTCGTAGTTGAACTCGTTAGCGGTGAAGATCTGAACGTTCAGCTTGTCCGTGTTGTTGGCCAGGAAGTACTTGGCGGGGTAAAGGTCGGACATGGAAGCACCGCAGCCGACGAAAGCGACGCTGTGGATCTCGTGGTTGGACAGGACGTCAGCGACGATCTGCTTAGGGAGGTTAAGGTCGATCTCGTACATCTGACACATTCCTTTCGATTTTTGCGGCGCCACATTGCCGGGCGCTCGCAGGGTTACCGTGGTTTGGACCGAGTCGCCGGCCCGTTGAGGATGCGACAAAGGAACTGTCCCTTTGTCGCATTTTGGGGATGGAAGCCTGCCTGGGGTATGGGATGCCAGGCAGGCCCCCGGGGGAAAGCGGTTAGGCGCTTAGTCGCGACTAGGCCAGGATGCCGGCCGCGGAGAGGGCGATGCCGCCCACGATGGCGATCACGAGAAGCCAACCGGTGTTGACGTTCTTCTTGATGAGCCAGTACATAAGGCCGGTGAGGCCGAGGGAGATCATCTGGGGCATCATGCCGTCCAGGATGTCCTGGATCACGACGGTGCCCTCAGCGAACTGCAGCGGGGTGGTGGCGCCGATCAGCGTGGCGATCATGCCGCCCACGGACATAAGACCCACGATGCCGCAGACATACATGAGCTTCTCCATGAGGTCGCCGCCCTGAAGCTTGCTCAGGTACTCGTGGCCGCCCTGATAGCCCATCTTGGCTGCGAACCAAGTGATCAGCACAGAGGGGACGATGGAGATGAGCATGGCCAGGATCGGGCCCATGATGGAGCCCTGCTGAGCCAGCTGAACGCCCAGGCCAAAGGCGATAACGCGGATGGTGCCCTGGAAGAAGGAGTCACCGATGCCGGAAAGCGGACCCATGAGGGAGGTCTTGACCGCGTTGATCGAATCGGGATCGAAGTTCTCGGGATCCTTGGCGTACTCCTCCTCCATGGAGGCAGCGAGGCCCAGGATGAAAGCGCTCGTCTGCGGGGTGCAGTTGTAGAACGCCATGTGACGGTGGTAAGCCTCTTTCTTAGCAGCGAGCTGCTTGGGGTCGGACTCATCCGGATAGAGGCGATCGAGCGTGGGAACCATGCCGTAGAGGAAGCCCATGTTCATCTGACGCTCGTAGTTCCAAGAGGCCTGGATGGCCCAGGAGCGCCAGAAGAACTGGCTGACCTTCTTGTTCAGGGACACGTCCTTGGTTGCGGTTGCCATAGTGTGTTCCTCCTTAGTCTTCGTCGTCTTCGAGCGGATCGTAGTCGGAATCGACACCGGCGGCTGCATGGGAACCGTTGAACTTGAAGCCCATGAAGACGACAGCCAGGCACACACCGATCAGAGCGACCGCGATGACGGACAGGTTGAGGTAAGCGGCGAGCAGGAAACCGATGAACAGGAACGGAGTCATACCCTTCTTGATCATCATGGTGAGCAGCAGGGCCAAGCCGTAGGCGGTCATGATCTTGGTCGAAACGTTAAGACCAGTGGACAGCCACTCGGGAACCATGTTGACGATGGCCTGAACCAGGTCGGTGCCAACAAAGACGGCGAGGAAGATCGGCAGGAAGTACATGACGGCGTACAGACCGGAGCCGGCGCAGATGTGCATACGGTAGGCGGTCTTGAACTTTCCGTTATCGATCGCGCTATCTGCCACATGGGTGAGGGCGGCGATGATGGAACGGAACACGATGCCGAGGAGCTGACCCAGGACGGCGACCGGGATGGCGATCGTCATGGCGGTCTCGGCGGAAGCATCGGTCAGGCACGCAAAGGCAGCGGCCACGATGCCGCCCAGGACCATATCGGGCGGAACGGCGGCGCCGACCTGCACCAGGCCCATGGACACGAGCTCGACGGCGGCACCGACGGCAAGGCCGGTGGGCACATCGCCCAGCAGCAGACCGACGAGCGTAGCGCCAACGAGGGGCTGCTCGAAGTTAAGACGACCGAGCAGGCGGGAGTCCCACATGCAGAACACGCCGACGAGGCCGACGAGCACCGCACTGATGAACGTATTCATACCCTTCTCCTTTCAGTCAGGCAAAAGCCTGGTTGATTACAGCTTGGCGTCGATGTCGACGCTCTGATACGTAGGGGTCTGCTGGACGTAGAGCTTGATGCCCATGTCGAGCAGCTGGTTGACGTCGGCCTTCTGGGTGGCGTCGAGGAAGACGGAGCTGTCCTTGCCGCCGACCTGATCGGCACCGTCGTGGTTGGCGGTGGCGCCCAGGTTGATGGCGTCGAGCTTGTAGCCCTGGCAGAACTGCAGCATCTCGGCAGTGTTGCCAAAGACGAACATGACGCGCTCGCCGAGGGTGTTGAGCTTGTCCATCTTGGCGAGGGCACGCTCGACGGTGAAGACGTTCAGGCGCACGCCCTGGGGCTTGGCCAGCTTAAGAGCGCCCTTCTTGATGTCATCGTTGGCGGCAGCGTTGTCGACGACGATGATGCGCTCGGCCTGAACCTTGGTGGTCCAGGTAAAGACGACCTGGCCGTGCAACAGACGGTAGTCAAGACGTGCGAGGACGATCTTGGCGGGACCGGAGCTGTGACGGGACGCCTTGGCCTTCTTGGCGGGAGCCGCGGCAGCCTCGACCGGTGCGTTGGGGTTGGTCAGACCGGTGCGGGCCTCGTTGATGAGGGCCGCGAGCTCGGCGCCCTTGACGGGGACGGGGCTCATAGCGAGCGTGAGCGCCAGCGGGATGTTGAAACCGCTGACAACCGTGAACTTCGTGCCGTTCTTGGAAAGCTCGACCATGTTGTTGTTGACCGAGCTGCCGAGCATATCGGTCAGCACATAGACGGTGTCGTCCGCGTTGAACGTGGCGATCATGGCGTCCACCTTATTGGTGATGGGCTCCTTGTCGTCACGAGCAAGCGACACGACGTGGACGTTCGACACGTCGCCGAGAACCATCTCGAGCGTGTCTTTGGCGCCTGCGGCCAGGCCGCCATGAGATGCGAGAATGATCTGATTCATCTTGCCTCCTCCTTTTCGTTATGGTCATTATAACGTCTTATACGTTGCTTATATTGCTAATTAGTATAAAGACCGTTCGCGGGTGAAAATCGACCGTTGACGGGTTTAACGCAATCGAAACGTTGATGCAGGGTAGGTCGGCGCTGTCTTGGCGACGCCCGATCAGACGCCTCGCCAATCCCCTATCGCACGAAGTACCAGGGGCTTTCCTGCACGGTGGGCTCCAGCGCGATGCCAGTGCGTTCCTTAAACAGATCCATGTCCTGCGATTTCTCCGTCCACCACGCGTTGGGCTTAAAGGTCATGCTCTCAACGACATGACCGACAAACACGCTGTTGCGCAGCTTGGAGAAGTCGGTATTCATGATCAGGATGGACGCGAGCACCAGCACAATGCCCAGAACCTTGATCGCGCCGGCGGGCTCGGCATAGACACCAATGCCCACCAGTACGGTGACGACCGTCTCGAAAGACATTACGACGGGAACTTTCGATGTTTCGAGCCCCATGGACAGACCCTGCATATATAAGATGTAAGCCACGGCTGTGGGGATGAGTCCAAAGCCAAGGAACAGCAGCAGCAGCTGTGGCGACATTGCCGCGGCGACATCCGGCCACGGAGCCGCGATAGCTGCCATAACCGCACCGCCAAAAACAAAGCCCCAAAACGTGACAGCCAGCGGGTGGACCGTCTTAGTTGCTATCCGGCTAAACACCGCGAGCGACGCACCGCAAAGGCCTGCAATCACGCCCGACGTGACGCCCCAAACCGAAAAATGAAAACCGGAAAGGTCGCCATTGGTCACTGCAAGCACGCAGCCAACGATGTTGAAGACAATGGCAACGAGCTTGTTGGGGGTCACGTCCTCGCGATAAAGCACACGACCGAGCATGACGCCAAACACCGGCGAGGTGTAGAGCAGCACCGAGGCCGTGGACATGCCCACCTCGCCCATGCACTCGTAATAGCAGGTGTTGGCGGCGGCCAAACCGACGATACCGACAAGCGCGCAGGGAACAAGCTCTTTAGGGCTTGCCTTGAACAGGGCCAGCGGACCCTGAGCCACGGTAGACCCCTCACCCGGACGGCAGCCCATAAACATCAGGACCGGCGCCAAGATAAGCGCTCCGACCAACAAGCGAAAGGCAGCCATGCTCTGGGACGAGACGCCCATGGCCGAGATGCCGTTTACAAAGATTCCGATGCTGCCCCACATAAGCGCGGCGACCAGCACCAGCACATAGCCCAGATTGCTTTTCTTCAACGCAGCCTCCTCGATATTGTTTCCAATATGTTTCACACTACGTTATAGTCGTTATATACATTTTTCAAGACACAAATCGCCGAACGGAAAAATCTGTTTCCCCACATACTCATTGGGTAGTCATTGGGGACGTTCTTAAATGACTAGTCGTTGGGGACGTTCCTGAATGCCTAGTCATTTAAGAACGTCCCCAACGACTAAGGCGCCGCTGGTTGAGCATAAGTCAGCGAGCGGGTCGCATTTGAGGCAAGGTGGTGTGAAACGAAAGGGCGCTGACCTTCTGGTCGCGCCCTTGAAGTTGAACGCCAGATTGTCCAAATGCGGCCCGCGCAGCGTCGAGCCGTTACGCCGTTCGGTAGAACGGCGTAACTAATACTCCAACTTCCACATGTAGCGGCGCGTCATGTAGTCCTTGTGGGTGACGGCAGAGAGCGCGCGCATGTACACGTTGTTGAGGATCGGCGCAAAGATCAGGTGGTTGAAGTACTCGCTCACGCTGTCCTTGATGTCGTTGAGGCCAAGCTCCTTGGCGTCGAGCTGATAGACGCGCTCGCCACCGTACTGGTTGACGAAGCGGATGCCGCGCTCGTCGTTGCAGCGGCTGCGGCCGACGCTGATGAGCTGGAACAGCGAGGTGCGCTTGTCCAGAATCTCGAAGGGGCCATGGAAGAAGTCGCAGGTGTTGATGGTGCAGGAGTCGATCTGCAGCATCTCCTGCACGTTGCAGATGCTAAAGACGTAGGCGGCACCAAAGAGCGGACCTTGAGCCATCACGTTGATGCAGGGCTTGTCGGCGTTCTGCTCGGCCCACTTGGCAGCAAGCGGACGGGTGTACTCGACGGCCTTGCGATAGATGGGGTCGACCAAGTCGAACGCGGCCATAGCGGTCTCGTACTCGGCATAGCCCTCGGTCTGCTGCGTGAGCTCCATGGCGATCATGGTCACGACGGCGGAGTTGGTGCGGCCCATGCAGGACTCGTCGACGGCCAGGCTGTCGTACTGGATCTTGTAGTCGCAGACCTCGGTGAGGCCGGACTCGTCAACATAGATGGCGATGGTGCTGGCGCCGTGGTCCTTGGCGACCTGGGCGGCGACGATGGTCTCCTTGGTGCCGCGCATGGACACGACGACGGCCAGGGTGTTCTCGTTAACGTAGGCAGGGGTTGCGTGCACGAACTCGTTGCTGGTATAGCTGGAGCTCACGACCTGCGTGGCCTCGTGCTCCATAAAGTACTGGGCAGGATAGTTGCCGCCGTTGGACCCGCCGGCGCCAATCCACACGACGCGCTTGATGCCGCCCTTGTCTGCCTTGTCAGCCAAAACCTGGGAGACGACGTCCTTAACCTGTTCCTGAGTAGTCATCGCGCATCAGCCTTTCTTCTCGTTTGATGCTCATCACAGGCATACAAGTTACATACATGTTTTGGTTATGTCGACTAGTTGTATGCTATATTTGTCTTAGAAATTTTGCTGATGCGGTTTTTGATAATTGGCTACCAGCGGTTTTGTTGTCGTATTGAATACATGCCTGATTAGATATTCATACAAGTTAGATACAGGTTGATCGCATGAACGCTTCATCTAAAAAGAAACTGAGCCAGTACGAGCGCTTGGCGGACATGTTGCGCGACCGCATCGCCGCCGGCACCTACGCGCGCGGAGACAAGCTGCCGTCCGAGATGGAACTCATGGACGAATCGGGGCTGTCGCGCAGCACCGTACGCCATGCCCTTAAGGTGCTCGTTGATGAGGGTCTGGTTCGAACCGAGCGCGGGCGCGGCGCCTTTGTGGCCGACACGCCGGCGCTCCACGAGAACAACCTGGTGTTTTCGAGCTATACGGCGCAGGTCCAGGGTCAGGGCATGAAGCCCACCACGCGCACGGTGGACTCGGGCTTTACCAAGGCGGGCGGCAGCATAGCCAAGTTCTTTGATGCCGCCGTGGGCAGCAAGCTCGTCAAACTTGTCCGTCTGCGTTATCTGGACGATGCGCCGTTGTGCCTGGAGACCACCTATCTACCACCGAGCTTTGAAGCACTCATCGACCGCGATATCAACGGTTCGCTCTACGCCACGCTGCGCCAGGAATTCCATCGCGCGCCGGCACAGGGACATAAGACCTTTGAGGTGTGCTATGCCTCGCAAAACGAGGCGTTTTTGCTCAACGTTGAGCGCGGGCAGGCGCTGATCCTGATCACCGACTACGTCTACGACACCGACGGCCGCCCGCTCCATGTCTCCAAGCGCATCCAACGCACCGACCGCGCCAAATACACCGAGCCCATCGGCTAACCTGCCAAAACCACCACAAAGGGGACAGGCACCTTCGTGGTGGTTTTAGGCGAGGAGGTCGGGGAACCAGGTTGGCTTGGGCTGGTTGGGCGTGCGCTCGGCAAGGACCAGCTCCATCCAGCACATGTCGTACCAGCGGCCGAACTTTTGGGCGCAGCGGTCAAAGGCGCCCACCAGGCGATATCCCATATGGGCATGGAAATCCTGGCTGTTGTGCGTCAGGTACTCGTCGTCCCTATCGTGCGGCACGGCGATGAGCGCGCACATATTGGTGATGCCCATCGCGATCAGGCATTGCTTGAGCGCATCATGCAGCTTGCGGCCCAGCCCGCCGTGGCGCACGTCGCGCGCCAGGTAGATCGATGTCTCGACCGACCAGTCGTATGCCTCGCGGCTGTTGAGCGGACTCACATAGGCATAGCCTACCGGACGCCCGTCCAGCTCCATTACCAGATACGGATAGCGCCTGAGCGTACGCTCGATGCGCCCGGCGAACTCCTCAACGCTCGGCACCTCGTATTCGCAGGTAATCGCCGTCTGGCGCACATATGGCTCATAGATGGCAAGCAACGCCGGCGCGTCTTCGGGCGTCGCCAGGCGAATCGTCGGCTCGGACATCTCGGTCATACAACTCTTCTCCCCCAAAAAGCAAAGGCCGCCCTGCGCCAAACCCAGCGCAGGGCGGCCCCTCGTCATTACATCAGGCTACAGGACAGCCGCCAGCGCGTCGATGTCCTTCTGCGTCGTGGCCCAGCTGGTGCAAAAGCGCACCACCGTGTGGGTCTCGTCGTACTTTTCCCAGTACTCAATCGAGGCATGCTCGCGAATGCGGGCCATGTCCTCGTTGGGCAGAATCACGAACTGCTGGTTGGTCGGCGTCTCCAAGAAGAACTGGTAGCCGCGCTCGTGCAGCACGCGACGAAGCGCCTGAGCGGTCTCAATCGCCTGGCGACCAATCTCAAAATACAGGCCATCGGTAAAGAGCGCCTCAAACTGCACGCCCGTCAGGCGACCCTTGGCCAGCAACGCACCATGCTGCTTAATGCGCGGAATGGGATGCGCCGGGGCGTGCATGCCGCAGAACACCACAGCCTCGCCGCAGAGCGCGCCGCACTTGGTGCCGCCGATGTAGAACACGTCGCACAGCTGCGCCAGCTCGGGCAGGGTAATGTCGCATTCATCGGACGCCAGCGCATAGGCCAAGCGGGCACCGTCCACAAACAGCGGAATCTCGCGCTTCTGGCACACCGCACGAATCGCCGCGAGCTCGGCCTTGGAGTACAGCGTGCCGTACTCGGTCGATAGGCTCACGTACACAGCGCCCGGGAACACCGTGTGCTCGTAGCTCTCGTTTTCGTAGAACACCTGGATATAGTTCTCGAGGTCCTCGGCGCGCATCTTACCCTCATAGCCGGGGATGGTGAGCACCTTGTGACCGCCAAACTCGATGGCGCCCGCCTCGTGACAGGCGACGTGGCCAGTCTCGGCAGCAACGACGCCCTCGTAGGGCGCAAGCAGCATGTCGATCACCGTCGCGTTGGCCTGCGTGCCGCCCACCAGAAAAAACACGTCGGCATCGGGGGCCTGACAGGCCTCGCGGATAAGCTGCTTGGCACGCTCGGTGTGCGCATCGGTACCGTAGCCGGGCTGCGGCTCCATATTGGTGTCGACGAGCGCCTGCAGCACTGCCGGATGTGCGCCGTGGGAATAGTCGTTGTTAAACGCGAGCATGGCAATCCTCTCTAGCCGGGCACGGGCCCGATGATTCAAACGGGGCTATTGTACGCCGTTGGGATAGGCAACGCGCGCGGCAAGGCACTCAAGCGCCAACACCAGGGCAAAGCCGCAGCTCACGTCGCTCAAAAAGTGAGCTCCGATCACGATACGGCCAAAGGCGACGAGCGCCGCGACCACAGCCGCCACCCAAAAGATCACGCGGCGACGCGAAGGTTTTTCCTTAAAGGCTGCCGCGGGAAGCCCGGCGAGCATAAGGCCGATCGCCGCATGCGCGGTGTGCCCGCTCGCGAACGACTTGAACCCGTCCTTGATCACGCCGGCGGCGATATAGGTCCACTTGTCGGGATTGCCGATTACCCACCACGGCTGAAAATTGAGCCCCGGCGTGACCTCGATCACGCGCATGCGCGGGCGCGACCACAGCGGCTTGACGATCACGTTGAGGATAATGGCCTGAGCGACCCACACGGCAAGTACCATCAACGCCCAGCGCGTAAGCTCGTCGGGCGCGGTGTCGCGCGTAAGGCGATAGGCAATAGCGTTAACCGCAATGACCAGCACAAACGTCAGCACCAGCTGAAACGCGATGAGCTTGCCGCCGACGCGCAGCGATCCGATAATCTCGTAGCCGACCAGACCCACGTTGATCAAAACGCCCAGCGCAGCGAGCCATTTGCTCCCCCTGGAATCGGGGCGTGCCGAGCGCACGAGCATAACGCCCGCGATGCTCGCCGTCAGCTCGAACGGCAGCTCGCCGGCCGCCTCGACAAAGCGACCGTACATGCTGCCGATGTTGAACAGCGCGCTCGAAATCTGATAGTCGAAGAAACTGCCCACGCCCAGACAAAGACACAGGACAACCGCGATAATGGCGACGTCTTTCTTATAGATGTATCCGAACATGCTTTCCTTTCGATGGAACCAGAGTGCCCAAATGGGGCGTTTGCAGCATCGACCCGTTAGTCGTCGTCGCTCGCACCCAACTGCTGCAACAACATGAGTGCCGCGGCCACGGGGCCGGTACCGTCGCTGGCGTCGAGACCGCGACCCAGGCCGCTGCCCGCGCCGGCGCCCGCCTTGTAGGGCACCGACAGTTTGCGGCTCTTGGGGAAGTTCACCGCGCCATAGCGGGTCTTTAGCTCAAAGGCCACCTTCTTGGGCACGTCGATGCCCAAAAACGTGATGCGACCGCCGCTGAGCGTAACGCTCTCGAGCCCCAGGCGCTCGCCGCGAATGCGGATTCGTGCGCGATTGAACAGGTTGAGTCCTGCCAACGGCAGCTCGCCATGCGCGGCCTCGGTCTCTTCCTGCACCTCGTCGATGCTCTCCAGGTCCTCGGCTGCTGCGAGCTTACGGTACACGAGCACGCGCTGATCCACCGCCGGCAGATACTCCTCGGACAAGAAGTAATCGGCCGGCAGGTTAATACCCACGCTCGCCGCCTCCACGCCGGCATCGTCATCGCCGCGCGCCTCGGCCACCGCCTGGCCCAGCATCTGCGTAAACAGGTCAAAGCCCACGCTCGACAGGTTGCCGTGCTGCTCGGCGCCCATCAGCGAGCCGGCGCCGCGGATCTCCAGGTCGCGCATGGCGATGCGCATGCCGCTGCCCAGGTCCTGGAACTCGGAAAGTGCGGTCAGGCGCGCCGTCGCCTCCTCGGTGAGTGGCAGCTCGCCCGGGAACATAAAGTACGCGTAGGCCTGCGTGGCAGAGCGACCCACACGACCCTTGAGCTGGTAGAGCTGCGCCAGGCCCAGGCGCTGCGAGTCCTCGATGATCAGCGTGTTGGCGGTCGCGTTGTCGATACCGCTCTCCACGATGGTCGTGGCGATGAGCACGTCGATCTTTTTGGTCGCGAACTCGATCATCACGTCCTCGACCTCGCGCGGACTCATCTTGCCGTGCGCCACGCCCACGCGCGCCTCGGGCGCGGCCTCGTGCACGCGCGCCACGGCGTCGTCGATGGTCTTGACGCGGTTGGACACGTAGTACACCTGGCCGCCGCGGCCCACCTCCAGGCGAATCGCCGCGCTTACCACGTCGGGGTCGTACTCCCCCACGTGCACGATCACGGGACGACGCCCGGTCGGCGGCGTGGTGATTAGGCTCATGTCGCGCACGCCGCTCGTGGCCATCTGCATGGTTCGCGGAATAGGCGTTGCCGAAAGCGTGAGCACGTCAATCTGCTCGCGCAAGTTCTTGAGCTGCTCCTTGTGCTGCACACCAAAGCGCTGTTCCTCGTCGATAATCACCAGGCCCAGGTTCTTGGGGTTCACATCGGCCGAAAGCAGACGGTGCGTGCCGATGAGCACGTCGATCGTGCCCTCGGCAAACGCCTTGAGCGCGCGCTTTTGCTGCGCCGGCGTGCGGAAACGGCTGAGCACCTCGACCTCAAGGCCAAACGGGGCAAAGCGCTCAAAGAACGTCTCGTAGTGCTGCTGGGCCAGAATGGTCGTGGGGCAGAGCACCATGACTTGGCGGCCGGAGTCCACGCACTTAAACGCCGCGCGCAGGGCGACCTCAGTCTTGCCAAAACCCACGTCGCCGCACAGCAGGCGGTCCATGGGCTTGGGCGCCTCCATGTCGGCCTTGATGTCGGCGATAGCTTCCAGCTGGTCGCGCGTCTCGTCGTAGGGGAAGCTCTCCTCCATCTCGATCTGCTCGGGCGTATCGGGCGGACAGGCGATACCGGTAATCGACGAGCGGCGCGTATACAGATCGACCAGGTCAAACGCCAGCTTTTTGGCGTTCTTGCGCGCCTTGTTCGTGGCACGCGTCCAGTCGGCGGTGTTGAGCCTGGTCAGACGCGGCTTGTCGCCGTCGGGGCCAACATAGCGCGTGATGCGGTCGACCTGCTCCAGCGGCACGTAGAGCTTGTCGCCATCGGCGTATTCCAGCAAAAAGTAGTCGCGCTCCTTGCCGCCCACTTCCTGGCGCGCGATCTCACTAAAGAGTGCGATGCCGTGGGTAGCGTGCACCACGTAGTCGCCCGGCTTAAACGGGAACGTGATCTGCGTAATGTCCACCTTGCGACGGCTGCGCGCGCGGTTGGCGTCCATGCGGGCGTTGAGGTCGGCGATCGAGAACACGGCCAGGTTGGCATCGGGCACCACCACGCCCTGCGGCAGGGCGGCATCGACAAAGGTCACGCGTCCGCGCGAGATAGTGGGCACGGCGGCGCCGGCGGCTGCCTGGGCGGCGCCCGCCTCGAGCGAGCGAGCGTTGAGCGCGTCGGCGCGGCGCTCGCGAATTGCAGCATGAGCATCCTGGCGGGCAGCACGATCGGCAGAATCTGCCGCTGCCACGCGCACGTGGTCGCCGATAACGCCGGCGTTTTCGGGCGCTGCCGTCAGCGATTCCTCAAAGGTAATGCCCTCGTCGCCAAAGGTGAGCTCCATCGACTCGCGCGCACCGCGATCGGGAATGGCAAACACGCAGGCGTAACGCTTGCCCACGACTTCCTGAACGCGCGTCATAAAGCGGTTGTCCGAACCCGCAATGGCCGGCTGCTCAATCTTGAGCTCTGCCGTAACCGCGCCGCCGGCGCGAATCAGGCTCACATAGTTCAGGCGCTGCTGAGCACCAAAATCGAGCTGCTGGGCACGTACATACAGGCCATCCAGGCGGTCAATCCCCGCCTCGCCGGCACGCGCCTCGATATCCTCGTAGGCGCGCAGGCAGTCGTCGAACAGCGAGCGCGGCTCGGACAGGACCACGAGCGCCTTGCCGCTCACGTGCGCCAGCGGGCTCACGGTCTGGCCGTACGTCACCGGCAAAAAGCGGTCGAGCTCGGGCGTGACGATGCGTGCATCCACCATCTCGAGCAGCGCCGCCAGTTTGCTGTCGCTCTGGCTTGCGCGGTAGAGCGCCACGTGCATGTTGTGGACGGCATCGTCGGTAAGCGCCAGCTCGCGACACGGGAAGATCTCGATACTGTCCTCGTTGCCGATGGTTTGGCCCGTGGAGCTCACCATGCGGCGGATGCGGTCGATCTCGTCGCCGAAGAACTCGATGCGCACGGGCGCCTTCTCCTGCGCGGGGAATACCTCGACGGTGTCACCGTGCACACGGAACAGACCGGGCGCGTCGGCGGCGCCGGCATTGGTGTAGCCCATGCCCACCAGACGCTGCGGCACCTCGTCAAAGGGAATCTCCTCGCCCACCGCAAAAGTGGTGGACTCCCAATAGCGACTCTCGACCGGCGGCACGCAGCGCAGCAACGCACGGGCTGAGGCGACCATAATGCAGTTATCCCCGCGCACGATGCGCCCCAGAGCCTCGCAGCGCTGCGCCACCACGGCGTCGTCGGGCGCCTGTTCGCGCCACGGATAGTCCTTGCGCTCGGGGAAACGGCACACATGTGCCAGGCCCACGTAAGCGGCAAGGCTGCGCGCGGCGCGATCGGCCGCGTCCTCGCCGCTCACAATGTAGACCGTGGGGCGCGGACGGCGCGCAAACTGGGCTGCCGCCATAAGCGTGCGGCCCGACTGCGACACAGCCAGCGTCACGTCCTCGCCAGCATCGAGTCCGGTCTCGACAGTCTGCAAGGCCTCGGCAGTGTAGAGCTGCGCGGCTATACGGTGAATGAGCATGCTGTTCCTCCGGCATCGCAACGCCAAAAGCCCGCCGGGGCAAGCTCGGCGGGTCGTACGTCAAAGATCATTGTTTGTCATGGTAGCGCATGGAGAGGACTCCTGCTCAAGGGCAAACCCGGCCCTGCAAAAAACGCCAGACGAAGATGCATTCCGCCCTACCCCGCTACGCGCACGCTGGGGCACAAATCTGCCAGCGGACACTCGTCGCACTTGGGTTTGCGGGCATCGCAGATCTCGCGACCGAAGGTGATCCACTGATGGTTGACCGACTCCCAATACTCGTGCGGCAAAATCTTGAGCAGATCCTGCTCGGTCTTGAGCGGCTCCTTGGCATGCGTCTTGGGACTCAGCATCAGGCGGTGCGCAATGCGGTTGACGTGCGTATCCACTGCGATGCCTTCCACGATGCCGTACCCCACGTTGAGTACGATGTTCGCCGTCTTGCGCCCCACGCCCGGCAGCTTGACGAGCTCCTTCATGTCGGCCGGTACCTCGCCGCCGTAATCGGCAACGATCATCTGCGCGGCCTCCACGGCGTGCTTGGCCTTACTCTTATAAAAGCCAAGCGACTTGATGGTATCGGCCACATCGGCCACGCTTGCCCCCGCCATAGCCTCGGGCGTGGGCCACTGGGAAAACAGCTTCGGCGTCACCTTGTTGACCTGCGCGTCGGTCGTCTGCGCTGAGAGCAGCACCGCGATGAGCAGCCTAAAGGGATTCTCGTGGTCCAAAAAACACTCGACCGGGCCATAGCGACGGTTGAGGCGCTCGCACACCTCAACGGCGCGCTCGCGTTTGGCAGCATTGGTCTCGCGTGGCATAACGACTCCTTGGCTCAACGGCACAACAAACCTATGGGCACAATTGTCCCACGTCCGAGACGCTTACGCCTCCAAGAATGCGCCGGTCTGACGGCTCCACAGGCTCGCGTACTCGCCACCCGCCTCGACAAGCTGCGTATGTGTGCCGTCCTCGACGATCTCACCATCGGCCAGCACCACAATGCGGTCGAGCGCCGCCACGGTGGACAGGCGGTGCGCCACCACAATGGAGGTACGTCCACGCATCAGGTTTTCGAGCGCCTCCTGCACCAGCGCCTCGGACTCGCTGTCGAGGGCAGAGGTCGCCTCGTCGAGCACCAGAATCGGCGCGTCGGTGAGAATCGCGCGGGCGATAGCCACACGCTGACGCTGGCCGCCCGAGAGCTTGACGCCGCGCTCGCCCACCATGGTGTCAAAGCCACGGGGCAAGCGGTCGATAAACTCCAGGGCATTGGCCAGGCGCGCGGCCTCGCGGATCTGCGCGTCGGTGGCGTCAGGGCGGCCGTAGGCGATATTCTCGCGAATGGAGCGGTGGAACAGCAGCGCCTCCTGCGGCACGTAGGCAACCTGGCGGCGCAGGCTCTGCTGCGTGCAGCGCGAGACATCCTGACCGTCCACGAGCACGCGGCCGCCCTGCACATCGTCCAAGCGCAGCAACAGCTTGGTGAGCGTCGTCTTACCCGAGCCCGATTTGCCCACCAGGCCCACGCGCTGACCCGCCGCCACATGGAGCGTCAAATCGTCGAACACGCTCTCGCCCGCCGCGGCATCACGGTATGCAAAGCTCAGGTGCTCAAAATCAATCGCACCCTCGCCCACCTTGAGCTCGGGGGCGTTCTCGTCGTCTGCCACCAGACGCGGCTCGTCCAACACGCGCGTCATCTCGGCCGCATCACCGAGCGCGCGGTTGATGCGCTGCATCATGGAACTCACGTAGTTCAGGCGCATGGTGAGGTTGTAGGTGTAGGTAAAGATCATGACGAGCGAGCCGGCCGAGATGCCAAACCACGCATTGCCACCCGCCACGAACACACTCACCACGGCCATGGTGATGACGATAAGGCCCGAGGTCGTAAAGTTGCGCTGCATCATGGCGTGCATCGAGACCGTCTCGGCATCGCGCGCGGCGCGGTCGGCGGCATCGAACAGATCGTGCTCAAAGTCCTCGCGCCCGCAGGTCTTGACGGCCAGGATGTTCGTGACCGCGTCGGAGAGCACGCCCGAGAGCTTGTTCTGCGCGGCGGACGTCGCGGCCGAAAGCGGCATGATGCGCTTGTACATAAGCCAGACAAACGCAATGTAGACGACCATGATGCACACCAGGATCACGGTAAATGTGGGCACCACCGGAGCGAGCGCCGCCACGGTGCAGATGACCGAGGTGATAGTGGGGATGAGCGAATACACCGTCACGTCCACCAGACCCGTGTAGCCGCTCATAAAACGGCTCGTCTGGCTCACGAGCGATCCGCCAAAGCGGCTGGTGTGGAATGTCATGGATTGATTGGAGAGCGTGTCAAAGCACAGGCGCGCCAGGTGATAGTTGCCCGCAATCTCGAGCTTGTAGACGGTGTAGTCCTGTAGCTTGGAGAGGATCTGACCCACCAGGTTAACGAGTACAAGCGCCAGGATATAGGGGCCGAAGACCTCGAATACTTGATCGCCCGCCACGGGGCCGGCCTGGACGCGGTCGACGATGAGGGCCATCACGTAGGTGTTGGCAAACGTGAGCAAAAAGATGTAGCCCGCCGACGAGAGCACCGAGAGAAAGACAATCAGCGGCTGCGTGCGCGTGACATCCCAAAAACGCTGCAGCGTGCGGCGCACGGTGGAACGCTTGAGCGGACTGGTGCTTCTCTGAGACATGGGCTTCCTTTCGCGTCTGACAGGGCGAAACGCCATTGTTGCACATTGGAGCACGCTTCAGACAGTGCGATACGAAAAGCGGTGGGGCGCCCGCGTTTGCGCCGGTGCCCCACCGTCTTGTTGCAATTAGTCCTCGTCTTCTTGGTCTGTGGGAAGGTCCGCGGACTCCAAGCCCAAAATCTCGTCGGCCTCCCGCGCGTCTTCCAGCGCGTCGATGTCCTTGAGCTTGCGCTCCATGACGTTGGTGCGCGTGGTGATGATGCCCTCGACCGTTTTGCCCGCGGTCTCGATCTGCTGCTGGGCGCGGCGCAGCGCCGCCTGATAGCGCGGCAGCTCAGCCTTGACGGCGGAGAGCACGCGCAGTACGTCGTCGGTACGTTTTTGCAGCCTAAACGTCTGGTAGCTCATCTGCAGGCTGTTGAGAATGGCGGCCATGGTGCTGGGACCGGCTACGTTGACGTGATAGTCGCGGCCCAGGGTCTCGATAAGCCCGGGGCGGCTGACGACCTCGGCGTACAGTCCCTCAAACGGCACGAACATGATGCCAAAGTTGGTCGTTGTCGGCACACTCAGGTACTTTTCGCAGATGTCTTTAGCCTCGCGCTTGACCATGGTGTCGAGCGTCTTGCGCGCAGCCGCCACGGCCTCCGCATCGCCCGACTCCTGCGCGTCGAGCAGGTGCTCGTACGCGTCGCCCGGAAACTTGGAGTCGATCGGCAGCAGCACGGGATCGCCCTCGTCCACCGGCAGCTTGACGGCAAACTCAACGCGCTCCGAGGCGCCGGGCTTGGTGGCGACGTTTTCCAGATACTGGTCGGGTGTGAGGATGTCCGCCAGGATTGCACCCAGCTGCACCTCGCCCAAAATGCCACGCGCCTTGACGTTGCCCAGCACGCGCTTAAGGTCGCCCACGCCGGTGGCGATAGATTGCATATCGCCCAGACCCTTGTACACGGCCTCGAGCTGGTCGCTCACCTGCTTAAACGATGCCGACAGTCGGTCGTTGAGCGTGCGAGAGAGCTTCTCGTCCACCGTCGCACGCATCTGATCGAGCTGCACGTTGTTGTCTTTGCGGATGGCGCCCAGCTGGGCATCGACCGTCTCGCGCACCTTGTCCAGGCGATGCTCGATGCCCTCGCGGTTGGCGCCGAGCTGTTGGGCCGTCTCGCGGCGCAGGTCATCCATACGGTCGCCGGCCTGCGAGAACTCTCGCGCGATGGTCAGGTAGCGTTGCTGCTCCACGGCCGCATCGGTCGTCTGCTGCTGCGCGATGGCGTTTGCCGTGCGGCGGGTTTCTGTCAGCGCGACGTTGAGGGCATCGAGCGCGCTGTTGGCCTGCTCGAGTGCCGCGAGCGTTTCCGCTTCGTTGCCGCCACGCTCTCGCAACTCGGCACGAAGGCCCTTAAGCTGCAGGGCGCAGACCGCAGCAACTCCCACCGCCACCAAGGCAATCACAACAAGCGCAATATCAATAGCAGACATAGACTCCGCCCAACAAACCCAAACGAGCACCAATCAAAACCGTGATTAATCTTACCCTGTCAAACGCAGCTCATGTCCAATCGAGCACAGACAAGTTACCCTTGCGCTATGGGTGCTGGTCCGCTAGCTCTCCCAGCTGGCGCGGATGGTTGCTGCGACATCCCCCAAGCGCTGACCGAGAGCTGCCAAGTGCTGAAGTACCTCATTGGGCGAGGCGCCGTTGAGAATGCACGTGAGGGCATATGAAGCCAAGAAGATTGCCGCGAGCCCCAGCGGAATCAGCACGATCATCGCCAGCGTACGCAGGCGCTGGGCCCAGCGACGGTGACGCGCACGACGTTTATCGAACGCGAGCTCCTGCGCATATGAATCTTGCTGTACGGAATAGGCCTCTGGAGCCGATTCACACCCGGGCACAGCTGCAGGTACAGCAGCGGGCACGACATTTTGCGCAAAGGGCTGGGCTGCCGCCCCTTGCATTTGCATCTCCATGAGTCGTTGCTGCTGACGCAGCATGCGCTCAGCTTGTTGCTGCGGAGTCTCAAGAAACAGATCCATGCTGGCCTCCAAAATCGGAGCATTCGACGCTTACGACCAGCATCCCGCACCGCCATGACCGCGACAACGCAATCCGTAGCAATAGCCGCAAAGTTTCTTGTTGACAAAAGCTGTCGAAAACCTCAACAACTCCCCTACCAGCACTTTCTCTGAGCTTTTTTCGCCAACAATCTTTTGGCCTTCCACCCTTACGCCAACTGACCAAAATCTAACCAAAAGCTTGACGAAAATTGTGGGGACAGGGACCCCACACAAAAACGTGCCGCCCCAAAAGGGGCGGCACACAAACTTCTAATCAGCTTTTCAGTAACGAGCACGCGACGACCCGAAGCCGGAGCGCAGGGCGGGAGGCCGGATCGCCTTCCCTCAACGCGACCCTGCGGAGCCGTGAGCGGGGAGGGAAGGCGATCCGGCCTCCCGCCCTGCGCTCCGCAGCAGCCAGCGCCAAGCGCTAGTAGTTCACCACCTGCTCCTCAAAGTACGCCTTGGGGTGGTTACACACCGGGCACACCTCAGGTGCCTCGGCACCAACGTGCAGATGTCCGCAGTTCAGGCACTTCCACACCTTTACGCCCTCGCGCTCAAACACCTCGCCCGACTCGATGCGCTCGACGAGTTTGTTGTAGCGCTCCTCGTGGGCCTTCTCGACGGCGGCGACACCACGGAACTTCTCGGCGATCTCGACAAAGCCCTCCTCCTCGGCGGTCTTGGCAAACTCGTCATACATCGTGGTCCACTCGTAGTTCTCGCCCGCGGCGGCGTCGCGCAGGTTGTCCAGAGTGCCCGGAACGGCGCCGTCGTGCAGATACTTAAACCACAGTTTGGCGTGCTCGGACTCGTTGCCTGCGGTCTCGGCAAAGATGTTCGAGATCTGAACGTAGCCGTCCTTCTTGGC
Organism: uncultured Collinsella sp.; assembly: GCA_959601045.1. Lineage (GTDB taxonomy): Bacteria > Actinomycetota > Coriobacteriia > Coriobacteriales > Coriobacteriaceae > Collinsella. The sequence continues at coordinate 2,236 of CAUGNZ010000009.1, read as the reverse complement.
CTTGGATGCATAGTAGCGATACTTGGTGTGTGCCTGGGACTCACCGGCAAAAGCGGTCTCGAGGTTCTTCTTGGTTTGGGAGTTCTCAAAATCCATAGGTGTACTTCCCTTCAACGCATGCCGCCCGTAGGCTTCGAGCGGCCTCGCCTTTAGGATGCCCTCAAGCCGAGAATTTAAACCTTACAATCCCGTTCTTCAGATTTGAGCGGGCTACACACTCAACCAACGATCGTCCTCGGCTCGGCAAAAGCCCTCACGCTCCAGGTCGGCCAGAATGCCCGCGACAAGCTCGCGCTCGACCGGCCCGCGCCCAGCCGCCGCTTCCATATCGTTAACGCCCACCACGGCATCAGCAAGCGTAATCCCCGCCGGTTGGCCATCGCGCGCTGCCAGCAACATGCGCACGATATGCGCGCGCTTTTGGCGACGTGAGCCCTCAAACTTTGATTGACGGCTATAGCCCGCCGAGCGCCTGGACGGATTGGGCAACGTCTTTTTTAGATATGCGCCGTAGTCCAGCAACGCGTAATACCACGCGCGCGGCGTGTCGGCATCATCGAGCGGCACGGCAAAGGGAGCGATCTCGTCGGTCGCCGCACCGGGGACCGCCGGACAGGCCGCCTGAATCAGCGGCACCAGCTCGCGGTCGGGAACAGCCGGTACATCGGGAAAGAAGTGATGCAGAAAGACCGTGCGCACGTTGGTCTCCAGATACACGCCCGGAAGATCAAACGCAAACGACCGGATACCTTGCGCCGTTGCCGGGCCAATACCAGGCAGAGCGACCAAGTCACGCGTCTCACGCGGAAACTCACCGTCCCAGTCCTCCACAACGCGCTGAGCGGCCTTGTGGAGCGCCAGAGCGCGTCGGTTGTAGCCCATGCCCTGCCAAGCGTCCAAAACATCGGAAGGCGCGGCTTGGGCAAGCGCCTGCACGGTCGGAAAGCGATCGAGCCACGCCGGCATACGCGTCTCCACGCGTGGCACCTGTGTTTGCTGCAACATGACCTCGGAAAGCCAAATGATGTACGGATCGCGCGTGCGGCGCCACGGAAGGTCGCGATAACGCAGGACCCCTTCCGAACGAATCATCGAACGAAAGGGGTCCTGAATCATATCTATGCTCCTTATGCGGCGCTATTCCTCCCGGCATGTATACGCACAGGTGGCGTACTCGGGAAACGCTTCGCGGTCGGCGAACTTGGGATCGACGGCCGGGAACTGGCGGTGAGCGACGATGTCGCCGAGCGAAACGGAATCGAGGTAGTCGCGCATCAATGCTTGAGCTCCGGCCCACAGGGGATGATAGCAGCACGTGCCCATGCGCGCACAGTCGCCATCGGGTGCGGTGCAATCATTCATAACCATAGGGCCCTGAACGGCCTCGACGACCTGACGAATGGTAACGTCGTCCGGACTGACCTTGAGACGCATGCCACCGTGGACGCCACGCAGGCTCTCCACAATACCGGCCTGGACCAAACCGTGCTGAATCGAGCGGGCAAACGAATACGGGACATTGACCTCTTCGGCAGCGGTGCGAACAGAAAGCAAACGCTCCGGATCCTCGGCAAGCATCGCCAACATACGAAGGGCGTAATCAGTCTTCCTCGATATGTCCATTTTTCCCCTTTCAAGGAATACGAACAGCTCGAACGAGCTCCGGGGCCGAGCTTGTGTCGAGACGCTAAATGACCGCAGGACATCCAAATGGTAAATCGGATATCCACTGAATGCCGCGCTTGGAGCGAAATGCATCAGATGCGGCCCACAGTGCAATTTAGTATAACCTAACCCCCTGCTTCGTTGAACAGGTGTTGCGCAACAAAGCTGTTGTTTAGACAGATATGCTTATTAGATTTTACTTGCGTTCCCGAAGGGGCGGGGATTCTGGGCGAAGATGCGCCAGGGCGATCGTTCTATCGAAACAAAGTGCATCAAACGCAAAAAGCCACGTCCGAAGACGTGGCTTTAATTGCGTTGGCGGGAAGTACGGGGCTCGAACCCGCGACCTCCGACGTGACAGGCCGGCGCTCTAACCAAACTGAGCTAACTCCCCAGGCAGACGTTCGCGTTTGTTTCCGCTCGCGTGCGCTGCGGGGATTAGTATACACAGAAGTCTGTCCGGCGCGCAACAACTTTTTTGAAAAAATTTTTCGGTCCCTCCGGGAGGGTCTCCGGGGCTGGGGGCGGGGGTTAAGTTTGCTGCTCTACAGTCCTGCGCAAGACGGAAAGC
>CAUGNZ010000008.1 GCA_959601045.1 uncultured Collinsella sp. | reverse complement strand
CGGCTGCCACGGTGGTTGATGCGAGCATCTTGAGTCTGGGGCTGGCGGGGTTTGCCACGATCGGGACGGGCCTGGTCGCCATCCTCATCCCGGGTGCCGAGCCGGTTGCCGGCAATATGGTCGACACCGGGATTGAGATCATTAAAACGCGCAACAAGTTTGCCAAAAGCGCATCGGAAGGCTTACAGAAAATCGAGACGGCTCTGCCGTATCTGATCGCCGCGCGTGCCGCGCAGGCGGTGTCGGCGCAGGATACCGATAGTGTGGCCTATACCGGTACGGCGCTTGCCGTGCCCAGGACATCCGAGTCTGACTTCGCTGCGCTCGAGGGGTCCGAGATCTCGACCGATGCCATTAAAGACACATCAGATGATTTAGAGTGTGCGGCCGAGGAGCTGCGGAAGGCTTCTGAGGACACGGCGAAGGCTAAAGAGCGTGCTTGGCTGGCGGATTGTGGTGGGTCTGACAAGGGCTCGGTCGGCAGCTGTTCTTGCATGTGGGAGCGTGCGAAAAGCCTAACGGATCTCTCCGGTGTTCAAAATCCGCATTACTCATCGAGCGTTACGTGGGAGCCCCAAGTTGCCCTTGATCGCGCGAAGGACTACTACCATTGGCGTCTGACAAATGAGAAGCCCCACGGCTCGAGTGTCGAGATGAAGGCAGAGTCTGCGGCGCGTAAGGCGTTTTATACCTATGCGAGCGCGGAGGTCGATCGGGCACATATAACCGAGAACGGAGACAGGGTCTCCTCCTATATTCCGCTGCTGCCGCGCAACTCTGATGAGGTTCGGGCGACGGAACTCTATACCGATGCGGTGTGGCCGACGAGCGTGAACGATGACAAGGCGTATCTGCATTACGGGACGACCTGCCCTAACTATAAGAAAGGGACGCCGAGCGGATTTGCTTCGGTTGCCGATTACGATGGACAGGATAAATGCAGCAAATGCCATTTTGGCGTTTCGTCGCTTGGTGCTGTTGCGGCGCCTTCAACCTCTATCGAAAACGGCTTCGAGTATCACTTTGACAAGTTTAAAGACGCCCTGGAAGGCTACGTCGAATGCCGCAACAAAGAGCTCGAGCTCGAACGTCAGACCGAAGACGAGACCGACCGTGCGAGCAATGCGTTTGACCAGGCCATCAAAGCGCTTTCGGGCGAGCGTCCGCGTATCGCTCCGCCCGGTCGCAACGGCGTGGTTGCCTTTGCGGTTTCGGGTGCCATCTCGAGCCCCGATGAGCTCAACTCTTCGTTTAACACGGCAGTCAGGCTTGGCGATCGCGGTGCCATCTCTGCCGCGGTGCTGGCGCCCGATGAGGCGACGGCGCAAAACAACGTGCTTTCGCGATTTTTCTCGACATTGAAGGAACGCTCGGGTGGCGTTGCCGGCGTACTCGATGGCGTCATGGATGTCTGGGGACGGCTGCTTGTGGGATACGGAGACATCCAAGGTTCGGCCGACGAACTTATGGACGAGATGATTAAAGGCCTAGGAGGGGGTAGCGGCGCGTTGGGCCCCATCGCATCGTGGCTCGGCGATACCGTTTCGGCGTCCGTGGCGGCGTTGGGTCTGGAGCCGTGCGACTTGCGCCTGCGAAAGCCGGTGCTGACTGATTCCGCCAACGTCATTAAGAGCCCGGGGTCTGACATTGCCGGTCTCTCTCAAGCGCAAGACAAACTGCGAAGTATTCCGTTGGGCGTGACCGATCCCAAGGCGCTTTGCGAGGCGTTGGAATATCAAGTCGAACGCACCATCAGCGGTACGGTGTTCACGCTTGCGGAGATTCCTCTGCCCGGCGGCGGCTCCATCCCGCTCACCGTCGATGTCGCCACGCTGGTTGGCGCTCTGGGCGGTGGGTCGTAATGAGTATCCGCATGCGTCTGCGCGAGGAGCGCGCCCAAGCGACGGTGGAGATGGCAGTGGTTACGCCCGTTTTGCTGGTGCTGGCACTCATCGTGTACAACGTCATGATCTTTGCCAGCGCTGTCGCGCGCTTCGACCGCGTGGTGCCCGACATCGTGTTGGCGCACGCCGTGGCGTCGGAGGGGGAGGGCGACGAAAGCTCTGTCGATGCTTCGGCGACGGTCCAGACTCAAATTCTGAATGCCATGGAAGGCTATGACTTGCAGATCGAAGTGTCGAGCGAGCAAGGCGCGGAGGCATCGGATGGTGGTCTGCTCTCCCTATCCGGTACGTTTAGGACCTACACCTGCACCATGCACTATGAGCCGTGGCCGACTTCTCTCAGCATCGCTGGCGTTCCGCTGGGGGCGCCGACAACGTTGTCGCACGAGCGCGCGGTGACGGTCGATCCATGGCGTCCGGGGGTGGTCATGTGACCGCGGTCTCGTCCTACATCGCCTACGCGCGGGCACTCAACAGGCTGGGTTGGACGCCGGCCGAGTTTGCGGTGGCGGAGTCGTTTGCCGTGCGCCTGCGCGGCATGCTGGGACGGTGTCCGGTTGCCGCCAACGGTCTGCCGCTCGTCATGGCATTTCCACGCTGCTCTTCGGTCCATACGTGTTTTATGGCCTATCCCATCGATATCGCCTTTATCGATGCACGTGGCTATGTCCTCGTATGCTACGAAAACGTACGTCCCTGGCGTATGTGCTCCTGCCCCGGCGCCTGGGCCGTACTAGAGCGTCCTTCAATCATTGTTTCGACCCCTGCTCTCCAACGCGTGCCGGCTTAAGAATTGGCGACAGCGGACTTTCGTCATACGAAATTGGGTAAGATGGAGGAGAAGATGCATGGATGTTGAGATCCATCCCAACGCTAAAAAGCACCTGACGGAAAAGCAGGTGCTTAGCGCTTGGCTTGCGGTTACTGAGTGCATTCGTCGCGAGCCGAAGGACGAGCCGCCGAGATGGCTTGCGATTGGATGGCTCCCAGACGGACGAAGCGTGGAGCTTGTCGCGGTCGAGCTTGTCCGTGGGGGCTTATCATTCATGCCTTGTCTCCAGTCCAGAAGAAATTTTGGCAGGAGATTGAACGGGCTCGGCAAAGGGGTCGATGATGGGCAAGACGTATACGGCCGCTAATGGTCAGGTTGTAACGGATGAAATGATTGACGCGTGGTGCGAGTCGTACGAGCGCGGAGAGTTTCCGGATGGCGAACACACCGTTGGTGGGATCGTGCATGGACGGCCCCCACTCTCAGGTGAGGGGACGGCAACGCTGTCGGTCAAGATTCCTCTGGGAATGAAGGAGGCCATTCGTCGACGGGCGGCTGCCGAGGGGATGACGCCAAGTGAGTTTGCCCGTGCGGCTCTGAGCGAAAAACTTCTTGCTGCCGGCTGATGCCTCTGACGTGCCGATTTAAAGAACCGAGGCTGTGCTCAAAAACTTTTTTGAAATTCTCGGTTGACCGGAACGCGTCCTTGGTTATACTAATCAAGCCTTGAAACAAGGCACACCTCAAATGGCTGGGTAGCTCAGTTGGTAGAGCAGAGGACTGAAAATCCTCGTGTCAGGGGTTCGATTCCCTTCCCCGCCACCTTGAATTGACTAAGACCTCTGCAAAGGGGTCCTTTTCTTTTATGTAGTCCTCGCACGGAATCGAACCCCGTGAGGGCGCGGAGCTGAGTAAACGCGTAAGCGTTTGCCAGCGCAGCTCGCAAGGCGCGTAAGCGCCGCAGCGGTCCGTCCGCGCAGCGCGCGGACGCGATTCCCTTCCCCGCCACCTTGAATTGACTAAGACCTCTGCAAAGGGGTCCTTTTCTTTTATGTAGGGTTCTGCGGAAACTGCGTCCCAGAATAAGGGCTCAGAACGGGACACACTTTCCGGTGCCTGCCTCCGGCGCGCGTACACACCTCGTCGCACCATTCCGAGTCCGTCTGCTCCCAGACATTCCTCCCACTTTCGCGTCACTTTGCAGACCGTTCGGTCGCCTGTCCGCACACGCGGGTATACTCAAAACGATACTTATCCTACGCAATACGATGCGGGTTCGACCTGCATGATCCGAAGGGGGCAGTGATGGAGAGGATACTCGGCGTTAATCTCTCTGGCTGGTTTATTCCCGAGCCTTGGGTGACCCCGTCGCTGTACGCGGCGACCGGTGCATCCAACGCGGCTGAGCTACAGGAGGCCATGGGTACCGCCGCCTATAACGAGCGCATGCGCCGCCATTACGAGACGTTTGTGAGCGAGGACGATTTTCGCCGCATGGCGCAGATCGGTCTCAATGCCGTGCGTCTGCCGGTGCCCTGGTATGCCTTTGGCTCACAGGAGTCCGATGCCTCCTACATATCGGTTGTCGATTACATCGACCGCGCAATTGAGTGGGCTGCCAAGTACGACATCCGCGTGCTGCTCGATCTGGCAACCGTGCCCGGTGGCCAGGGCGATTCCAACGATTCGCCCACCACGCCGGAGGCTGTTGCCGAGTGGCATTCGTCCACCAACGGCCGTCATGTCGCACTCGACGTGCTCGAGCGCTTGGCCGATCGCTATGGCGAGGCCGAGAGCCTGCTGGGCATTGAGCTGCTGGACACGCCGCAGATGAGCGTTCGCAAGAGCCTCTTCACCATGACGGATGGCATTCCTGCTCACTACCTGCGCAATTTCTATCGCGATGCCTACGAGCTCGTCCGTTCGTATATGCCCGAGGATAAGATCGTCGTCTTCTCGTCGTCGGGGCATCCCAGCGAGTGGAAGCATTTTATGCGCGGCGCCAAGTACAAGAACGTCTACATGGACCTTCACCTGTACCATTACCGCGACGAGTATGCGCTCGACATCACGAGCCCTCGCGGGCTGACGACGGCGATTTCGCGTAACAAGCGCGAGCTTAAAGAAGCGATTTCGACTGGGTTCCCCGTGCTGGTGGGCGAATGGTCGGGCGCGGCGATCTTTGCCAACTCGTCGGTTACGCCCGAGGGCCGCAATGCCTACGAGCGCGTGTTTATCGCCAACCAGCTGGCTTCGTTTGCGCCGGCTGCCGGTTGGTTCTTCCAAACGTGGAAGACCGAGAAGCGCATTGCAGCATGGGACGCCCGCGCGGCGCTCGGTACGCTCGAGCGCGGCATGATTGAATAGGTTGATATGACGCAAAACAGCGCCCATACGGGCAAACTCTATGTGGTCGGCACGCCCATCGGCAACCTGGGCGACCTGTCCCCGCGCGTTGGTGAGGCCTTTGCCGCTGCTGATGCCATCTGCTGCGAAGACACGCGTGTGACGTCAAAGCTACTGATGCACCTGGGCATTTCCAAGCCGCTTGTCCGTTGCGACGAGAATGTGATCGCCAGCCGCGCCGCCGGCCTGGTCGACCGTCTGCTGGCGGGGGAGACCCTCGCTTTTGCCTCGGACGCCGGCATGCCGAGCGTGTCCGATCCCGGCCAGGCGCTGGTCGAGGCGGCGCGTGAGGCCGATGTGCCCGTCGAAGTTATTCCCGGGCCCTCTGCTTGCGTCACGGCGCTCGTTTCGTCCGGTATTCCTTGCGAGCATTTTTTCTTCGAGGGCTTTTTGGGCCGAAAGCACGGCGACCGTGTGCGCCGTTTGCAGCGCCTTGCCGTGGTGCCCGGCGCACTCATCTTCTACGAGTCTCCACATCGCATCGTGGCGACGCTCGAGGCCGTGGCGGAGGTCTTTCCCCAGCGTGAGGTTGCCGTCTGCCGCGAGCTCACCAAGCTGCACGAGGAGGTCTTGCGCGGGCCCGCTGACCAGCTTGCCGAGGAGCTGCGTGCTCGCGGCGAGGTAAGGGGCGAGATTGCGCTGGTCATCGCGCCGCCGAGCGAGGATGAGGAGGCCGGTATCGTGCCGGTTGGCGCCGCGGCAGCGGATCCCGACGAGGCCCTGCGCGAGGATATCCGCGCCGCGCTCGAGGAGGGGGAGCCCGCGTCTGCGGTGGCCAAGCGCCTGTCTCAGAAGTATTCGCGCCGCAAGCGCGATGTCTATGCCATAGTGCTCGATATGCAATAGATGGAGGATATCCAGCCCTTGCGCTAGAATCATCCTCTGTATGCAACGTTTTTCTGGAGGACAAACCCCATGGATCAAAGCAAGCCTTCGTTCTTTATCACGACGCCCATCTACTACGTCAACGCCGATCCGCACCTGGGCACGGCTTATTCCACCATCATCGCCGACGTTCAGGCTCGCTATCGCCGTTCCGCCGGCTATAACGTCAAGTTCCTGACCGGCATGGACGAGCACGGCGAGAAGGTCGCCGAGGCCGCAGCCAAGCATGGCATGACGCCGCAGGAGTGGACCGACAGCCAGGCTCCGCACTTCAAGGAGCTTTGGAGCAAGCTCGAGATCTCCAACGACGACTTCATCCGCACCACCGAGCCGCGCCAGCATCATGCCGTGCAGTACCTGTGGGAGCGCATGAAGGAGTCCGGCTATCTGTATAAGGGCAGCTACGACGGTTGGTATTGCGTGCCTGACGAGACCTACTTCACCGATACGCAGGTCCAGAAGGGCGACGAGGAGTACGGCAGCGTTGGCCAGCACCTGTGCCCCGACTGCCACCGTCCGCTTGAGCGCGTGCAGGAGGAGTCCTACTTCTTTAAGCTTTCCGCCTTCCAGGACAAGCTTCTCAAGCTCTATGACGAGCACCCCGACTTTGTCGAGCCTGCGTTCCGTATGAACGAGGTACGCAGCTTTGTCGAGGGCGGCCTTAACGACCTTTCCGTGAGCCGTACGAGCTTTGACTGGGGCATTCAGGTCCCGTTTGACGAGGGTCACGTGACCTACGTGTGGTTCGATGCGTTGCTCAACTATATGACGGCCGTCGGCTACGGTGTCGACACCGACGAGGCCCGTGCCGAGCTGGCCTATCGCTGGCCCGCGCAGTTCCACATCGTGGGTAAGGACATCATCCGCTTCCACTGCGTCATTTGGCCCGCGATGCTCATGGCCATCGGCGAGGCCCTGCCCGAGCACGTCTTTGCCCACGGCTTCCTGACCGTGCGCAATGCCGAGACCGGTAAGGCCGAGAAGATGTCCAAGAGCCGCGGCAACGCCATCGCTCCGCAGGATGTTATCGACATGCTGGGCGTCGAGGGCTACCGCTATTACTTTATGACCGACGTGGTCCCCGGCACCGACGGCGCCATCAGCTTCGATCGTATGGAGCAGGTCTACAACGCCGATCTGGCCAACAGCTGGGGCAACCTCATTTCGCGCTCGCTCAACATGAGCGCAAAGTACTTTGACGGCTGCGCCCCGGCTAAACCGGCGTCTGCCGACGCGTTCGATAACCCGCTGGCAAAGATCGCCGATGGTCTGGTCGAGCGCTACATGGCCAAGATGGACGTGCTCGATTACGGCGGAGCCAAGGACGAGGTCATGGAGCTCATCCACGCCGCCAACCACTACATTGAGGACTCCGAGCCTTGGGCACTTGCCAAGGACGAGGCCAAGGCTGACGAGCTGGCGTTTGTGATCTACAACCTGCTCGAGGCCATCCGCATTGCCGCTCACCTGCTGATGCCGCTCATGCCTCAGACCTCTGCTGAGGCCCTGCGCCGCCTGTCCTGTGAGGGCGAGGCCGCGAGCGACGACCTCAAGGGCATTTGCACTTGGGGCCTGCTTGCCGGCGGTCAGCCCGTCGAGAAGGGCGATCCGCTGTTCCCGCGTCTGGCGTAGAGACCGCGCGAGCGCCATATCGGCAATTTGCTGTTTAGCTGTAAGGGCATGGCCGCCACGGTCCATGCCCTTTTGTTTCAAGACGCCGCCATCATGCTAAGGAGGCAACCATGACAACTTCGCCTTTGGCAAACCCCACGGCCACCAGGGAGCTGCTGGAGGAGTTTGGCCTTGCGACCAAGCATCGCCTGGGCCAGAACTTTCTAATCGACAATCATGTGATCGAACGTATCTGCGAGCTTACCGAGCTTGCAGGTGACGAGCGCGTACTCGAGGTGGGTCCAGGTTGCGGTACGTTGACACTTGCGTTGCTGCAGGAAGCGGCGTGCGTTACGTCCATTGAGGCCGATCCCGAGCTTGAGCCGGTGCTCGATGCCCACGCCGCCGACTATGCCAACTTCCGCTTTATCATGGGCGACGCGCTCAAGGTGACGCCGGAGCAGATTGAGCAGGCTGCGGGCGGTGAGCCGACGGTATTTGTCGCGAACTTGCCCTATAACGTGGCGGCGACGATCATTTTGCAATTTTTCCAGACGATGCCGGCGCTAAAGCGCGCCGTCGTCATGGTGCAAAAGGAGGTTGCCGATCGCATTGCCGCAGTGCCGGGCAACAAGACCTATGGCGGCTATACGGCAAAGCTTGGCCTGTATGCGCAGGTAACGGGTCGCTTTGAGGTGCCGCCGCGTTGCTTTATGCCGGCGCCACACGTGGACTCGGCCGTCGTGCGTATCGACCGTGTTGACGGTGTGGTGCCCGAAGGACTCGATCGCGAATTTGTGGCCCGCGTGATTGACGCTGCATTTGCTCAGCGTCGCAAGACCATCCGCAATTCCATGAGCGCCAACGGCTTTGCCAAGGACGTGCTCGATGCCGCCTTTGAGGCTTGCGGTATCGCACCCACCACGCGCGCCGAGACGCTCGGCGTCGCCGACTTTGTGTGTCTGGCTCGGGAGCTTTCCCATGACGCTTAATGCCGAACGCGTGACGTTTACCAAGAAAAAGAAGACGGTTGCTTGTCCCGTGCCCTTGGCACCGCTTGCCGACACACATGCGCATCTGCTTTCGTTCTGGGGCAAGGATGTGCCCGAGACACTCGTGCGTGCCAAGGCGGCAGGCATCGACCTGTTGGTGACGGTCTTCGACCCCATCGCCGACAAGCGCAGCGTGACGGACTATAGCGACTGGCTCGTGCGCGAAATTCTGCCGATGCAGGATATCCCGCAGATCAAGTATCTTGCCGGCGTGCATCCGTATGGCGCGCCGGACTATACCGACGACATTCACGCGCAGGTTGTTGCTGCGCTTGATGACCCTTTGTGCGCCGGTATTGGCGAAATCGGTCTGGACTACCACATGGACTATGACGACGATATCGCGCCGGCACCCCATAACGTGCAGATTGACTGCATGGCGCGCCAGCTCGAGCTTGCCGTGCGTCGTAACGTGCCGGTGGAGCTGCATCTGCGTCACGAGGACATGGACCAGGAGCGTACCTCGCACGTGGACGCCTACAACGTGCTTCGTGGGGTGGGCGTGCCCCAGACCGGTTGTGTGCTGCACTGTTTTGGCGAGGACCGCGCCACGATGGAGCGCTTTGTGGAGCTGGGCTGCTATATCGCCTATGGTGGTGCGGCCACCTTTAAGCGCAACGACGACGTGCGCGAGGCATTTGCGGCAACCCCACTCGATCGAATTTTGTTCGAGACGGATTGCCCGTATATGGCTCCGGAGCCCATCCGCGGTCTTGAATGCGAGCCCGCAATGATCTCCATTACGGCAAACGCGCTGGTTAACGACCGTATCGATCGCACTGGTGAGGACGCCGAAACAATCGCGCATGCCGCTTGGGAAAATGCCTGCAAACTTTTTCAAAAATAGTTCTTGCGTTCGCGGTGGCGCTCCGTTATTCTAATTCCTGCACGCGGGCGTGGCGGAATTGGCAGACGCGTACGGTTCAGGTCCGTATGGGGGCAACCCCATGAAGGTTCAAGTCCTTTCGCCCGCACCATTAAATGAAAGAGCTCCCAGCAATGGGAGCTTTTTTGTTATGTGCCCATCGCGAGGACTTGAACCTGCGAAGGAGCGAGCGTCAAGAAAACGCGGAGCGTTTTTAGCGAGCTGGCAAGGACGCCGGCAGGCGGCCGATGCCGGTGCGGATCCGCGAAGCGGATACGCGGACGTCCTTTCGCCCGCACCATTAAATGAAAGAGCTCCCAGCAATGGGGGCTTTTTTGTTATGCACGATCTCCTTGGACGGGTATCCTAATGGCAACGTGTGCCTATCAGAGGAGAGACCATGCTGTTTTCCGGTATCATCGCTGCCCTTACGAGCCTTTTGATTCCCATCATCATCCTGCTGCTGTTGCTTCCCAACGCCTGCTACGTCGTTGAGCAGCAGCACGCTGTGATCATCGAGCGCTTGGGTAAGTTCAATCGTATCGTCAACGCGGGCTTCCACGTGAAGGTGCCCGTGATCGACCGCAAGGCCGCCACGGTGAGCCTGCGCACCATGAAAAACGGTTTTGGCATCGACGTTAAGACCCAGGACAACGTGACCATCGGTCTTGAGGTCTCCGCTCAGTACCACGTGAGCTACGACATGGGCGCCGGCCCGGCAGATTCGGGCATCTACAAGAGCTACTACATGCTGCAGGAGCCCGTCGACCAGATGCGTGACTTCATCACCGACGCCCTGCGCTCTTCGATTCCTGTCTACACACTCGATGAGGTCTTTGCCAAGAAGGATGACATCGCCAAGGATGTCAACGCTACCGTTTCCGAGCAGATGGCCGCCTACGGCTTCACCCTCGTGTCGACGCTCATCACCAAAATCGCACTGCCGACCGAGGTTGAGAACTCCATGAACGACATCAACGCCGCCCAGCGCAAGCGCGCTGCGGCACAGGAGCTCGCCGAGGCAGACCGCATCAAGCGCGTCACCGAGGCGACCGCCGAGGCTGAGGCGATGGAAAAGGCAGGCGAAGGCATCGCCAACCAGCGCAAAGCTATCGCGTTGGGCATCAAGGATTCGCTCGAGATTATCCAGGAGACAGGCGTTGGCAACGATGAGGCCAACCAGCTGTTCATGTTTACGCAGTGGACCGAGATGATGACGGAGTTCGCACGTACGGGCAAAAACTCGACGGTCGTGTTGCCGAGCGACTTCTCGCAGTCGGCCTCTATGTTCGAGCAGATGCTGGCTGCCGGCAAAGTTCAAAACGATTCGAAGGAGTAGACGCGCGTGAAATACACCGTCGTTTGTGTTGGTAAGCTCAAGGAGCGCTTTTGGAAGGACGCGTGCGCTGAGTACACCAAGCGTCTGGGTGCCTATGCCAAGGTGGATATCCGCGAGGTGGCCGATATCGACCCGGCTAAGGCGGGCGGTGTGGATGCTGCGCGTGACAAGGAGGGGGCGGCGATTCTTGCTGCCTTGCCGTCTCGAGCGCATGTGATCTTGCTGGCCATTGAGGGCAAGGAGCGTTCGAGTGAGGAGCTCTCGGCGAGGCTCGACGATCTTATGCTGCGAGGTAGTAGCGACATTGCCTTTGTAATCGGCGGTTCGGACGGCGTGAGTGATGAGGTGCGCGCCCGCGCCGACGAGATGCTCAGCTTTGGGCGCATTACCTTGCCGCACAACCTGGCGCGCGTGGTGCTGCTGGAGCAGATCTACCGCGCCTGCAAGATTAGCCGTGGCGAGCCGTATCACAAGTAGGTCGGCAATACGAAACAATAGCGTGGGACAATGACTTTCGTTTTTGAGGAACGCATCTGAGAGGACTGTGTGATATGAAGATCGGATTTGTCGGTTTTGGCAATATGGCGAGTGCTATGGCCGATGGCTGGATTGCCGCCGGCGTGGCCGCGGGCGACATGTGCGCCTGCGCAGGCCGCTACGATGCTTTGGTCGAGCGTTGCGAGGTGCGCGGCATGGTCGCCTGCCACGATGCCGCCGAGGTTGTCGCCGCATCCGATATCGTGGTCGCTGCGGTCAAACCGTACATGATCGAGAAGGTATTCGCCCCGCTCAAGGATGCTCTTGCCAAAAAGGTCGTTCTGTCGGTTGCCTGGACCTGGGACAGTGCCAAGTGTGAGCAGGTCCTGCCGGGCGTCGCGCATATCTCGACGGTGCCCAACACGCCGGTTTCGGTGGGCGAGGGCGTCATCGCCTGCGAGAAGGCTTCGACGCTTAACGACGAGCAGCGTGCTGTGGTGCTCGACCTGCTCGGTAAGCTTGGCGCTGTCGTCGAGCTCGACACAAGCCTGCTGTTTGTGGGCGGCACGGTGGGTGGTTGCGCTCCGGCGTTTGTCGCCATGGCAATCGAGGCCCTGGGCGATGCGGCGGTCAAGCACGGTATCCCGCGTGCGGATGCTTATCGCATTGTGAGCCAGATGGTGCTGGGTACGGCAAAGCTGCAGCTTGCAACTGGCCAGCATCCTGCGGCGATGAAGGATGCCGTATGCTCGCCCGGCGGTGCCACCATCAAGGGCGTCGTTGCACTCGAGGACGCCGGCATGCGCAGCGCCCTGGTCAAGGCAATCGACGCAACCCTCCAGTAAAACCGACCAAAAAAGGGACAGTTTATTTTGGCAGGTTTTTCCTGCGGTTTTGTCCTTTTAGCGAAAAGTGCCCCGCAACTGGCTCAATTCCAGTTGCGGGGCACTTGCGTTTGCCCAGATAAAACCGACCAAAATAAACCTGTCCCTTTTTGGCAGGTTAGTCCCAGAAGCTGTCTTCTTCGTCCTCGGACTTGGGGCCGCGGTCGACATACATCTTATGGGTGCGCTTCTCCATTACAAAGGCAATAATCGCAAACAGCAGGATGCCGCCGGCGAAAAGGATGGCAAAACCGGTGCGGGTGCCAAACAAAAAGGAAAAAACTGCGTCCATTGGGTGCCTTCTTGCGTAGTTGAGTTGGGTCGTAAACGCTCATAAGTATATACTTGCCCATACATGTACAAGGTTGCAACCTAAATGGAATGTATATCGCCGGAGGATCTAATGCTTGATATCAAGTTTGTTCGCGAGAACCCCGATGCCATCGATGTCGCCATGGCTAACCGCCAGACGTCTTGGGATCGCGAGAAGTTCTTTGAGCTCGACGACGAGCGTCGTGCCGTCATCACCGAGGTTGAGGAACTTCAAGCCACGCGCAATGCCGAGTCCAAGAAGATCGGCGCCCTGATGAAGGAGGGCAAGAAGGACGAGGCCGAGGCCGCCAAGGAGGCCGTGCGCGCCGTCAACGAGAAGATTGACGGTCTGGCCGAGCGCCGCACCGCCCTCGAGCAGGAGCAGTACGACTTCATGGCTCACCTGCCCAACATTCCCTGCGAGGCCACGCCGTACGGCAAGGACGAGGACGAGAACATCGAGCGCCGTCGTTGGGGCACCCCGCGCGAGTTCGACTTCGACTTTAAGCCGCACTGGGATCTGGGCACCGACCTCGACATCCTTGACTTCGAGCGCGGCAACAAGCTCTCCGGCAGCCGCTTCACCGTTCTCGGTGGCGCCGGCGCCCGTCTTGAGCGTGCCCTCATCAACTTCTTCCTCGATACGCACACCAGCCGTGGTTTTAAGGAGTGGTGGCCGCCCATCGTCGTCAAGCGTCAGACCATGTTCGGCACGGGCCAGCTGCCCAAGTTCGAGGACGACGCCTATCACGTCTCGGGCGACAACTTCCTGATCCCCACCGCCGAGGTCGTGCTCACCAACCTGCACGCCGGTGAGGTCCTCGACGCCGACACCCTGCCGCGCCGCTACACCGCCTTCACCCCCTGCTTCCGCGAGGAGGCCGGTTCCGCCGGTCGCGATACCCGTGGCATCATCCGTCAGCACGAGTTCGACAAGGTCGAGATGGTCAAGTTCGCTAAGCCGGAGGAGTCCGACGAGGAGCTCGAGAGCATGACCGCCGAGGCCGAGTACCTGCTGCAGCAGCTGGGCCTTCCGTATCGCGTGATTAGCCTGTGCACCGGCGACTTGGGCTTCTCTGCCCGTCAGACCTACGACATCGAGGTCTGGCTGCCGAGCTACAACGCCTACAAGGAGATCAGCTCCTGCTCCAACTGCGGTGACTTCCAGGCTCGCCGCGCCAACATCAAGTATCGCGACCCCGAGAACTTCAAGGGTTCGCGCTATCTGCACACCCTCAACGGTTCCGGCCTGCCGGCTGGCCGTACCATGGCAGCCATTCTGGAGAACTACCAGAACGCCGACGGCACCATCACGATCCCCGAGGTCCTGCGTCCCTACATGGGCGGCCTCGAGAAGATCGAGCCGGTCGCGTAACTTGGCTGCATAGGCGATATGCAAGGGCGCTCCTTCGGGGGCGCCCTATTTCGTGCGCAGGTCCATACCATGCCGTGCGGACAGCTCAATAGAAAACACACGAACAACTGTTCTGTATACAGCAATCTACCTGCTATGCTTTTGCTAAATAAGAGCGAGAGAAAGGGGACGCGATGGAGCTGTTTGATGATCGGGTGGTTTTGTTTGAGAGCGACGAGGGCGGGGAGTACCTGCTTGTAACGTGTGAGCCGTCTGGCATGGGTGGCCTGGTGGTTCGACAGACGAGCGGGGGTCCGTTGACCCAATGGTGCTTTGAGGAGTCGCCTCATGTGGTTGAGACGTTTGTGGCGCACGAGGGGCTTGTGGCCCTGGAGCATTTCTATGGGGTCCGGACATCTAACCAGGTTGCTCGCATGTTGAGTATCTCGTTTGCCGATTATGATTGTGCCCAGCGGGTGAGATCGCTCCTGAGGGAACTTGATGCTAAGTTTGACGTGATCGAAAAGCCAATCGATCGTACGGGGAACGACGGTATATGCGGAGCAGCATGACAAGACTGCGTTCCACAAAAAAGTTTGAAATTGTGCTTGACTCCAATAAGCTAAAGTGGTTTTATATGTCTTGCGCTGCGGCGTTACCTCAGCTGGATAGAGGGTCTGACTACGAATCAGAACGTCATAGGTTCGAATCCTATACGCCGCACCAATTGAACTTGAAGCCTCCGGCAACGGGGGCTTTTCTTTTTTGGAGACCAGACAGGGATTCGAACCTCGGTCGAGGCGCGGGCGTCAAGAAAACGCGGAGCGTTTTTAGCCCGCGGGCGAGTCCGCCGGCAGGCGGGCGAAGCCGGTGCGGATCCGCGAAGCGGATGCGCGGAATCCTATACGCCGCACCAATTGAAATTGAAAGCCTCCGGCAACGGGGGCTTTTCTTTTATGGCAACACCGCATGGATTCGAACCTCGGTCGAGGCACGAACAACTTAATTATCACTCCGTAAAATTTTTTCTAATTGTCGCTTGACCCATCGGGGGCTCGCGTGCATAATAATCCGTGCGTTGCGGCGTTACCTCAGCTGGATAGAGGGTCTGACTACGAATCAGAACGTCATAGGTTCGAATCCTATACGCCGCACCAACTGAACTTTAAAGCCTCCGGTAACGGAGGCTTTTCTTATATGTCGACATACTTGAGGAGTTGCTTTCGCCGTGTTTGAAAGTATCGAGTCGATCGACTGCATCAAATGAGTAAAAATCAAATTCGATAACTTTTTTTGAAAAAATGCTTGACCATTATTCAGTCCCTGTGCATAATAATCAACAAGTCGCGGCGTTACCTCAGCTGGATAGAGGGTCTGACTACGAATCAGAACGTCATAGGTTCGAATCCTATACGCCGCACCATTTGAGATTAAAGCTCCCGGCAACGGGGGCTTTTCTTTTACGTAAACACTGCATTGATTCGAACCTCGGTCGAGGCGCGGGCGTAAAGAAAACGCGGGAGCGTTTTTAGCCCGCGGGCGAGCACGCCGGCAGGCGGGCGAAGCCGGTGCGGATCCGCGCAGCGGATGCGCGGAATCCTATACGCCGCACCATTTGAGATTAAAGCTCCCGGCAACGGGGGCTTTTCTTTTGCGCCAGCTTGAGTGCTTTCGTCCAAAGGGACGATTTCCTGTCGACTCGTGTAAGATTCCGAGTAGATGTCGCGACTTATTCGCGACCACTCCTTCTCTCAACGACCGATCAGGGTGATACTTCGTGGCAGAGCGTCCGACATACAAGCTCAGGTTTCTCGATCCCAAGAAGCGCTTTCCGGCGATGCCCGAGCAGCCAGCGGGACGCTCATATGGCGTGGTCTGGAAACTCTTTGGCGAGGATCAACATGAATCTTGCTATGTCGTCGAATTCGTTGGCAAAAGTCATGTGTCGCTTTTGGGCTACGTAAGCGTTTCGGGCGAGGTGTACAAGGTGGACCGCCCCGTTAGCGAGACTCCGCTGCCCAACGATCCCGACATGGAACTGGTCCTTGACGAGTCGGACTCCGGTATTGGTGAGATTGTGGTTCGGGGAGCCAACGGCACGATGCGCGCGTGCGCGCGAACCGTCGGCTCTCCCGAAGGCCCCATGCGCGAGCAGTCCGACCACGAGACATGGAATTCGACCCGCTCCCTTCCTTACGGCGAGTTCATGGCATCGATGTTCCTGCGCTACGTGATATTCGCTGACTCCGAAAATGCCATTGCGAGCACGGCGGACGCCGGCGGACTCGACGAGGGTATGCAAAATGTTATCGACAAGATCAAGCTCGTAAAGTTGCCCGAGCCGGTCGAGGTGTTTTTGGGCTTTAACACGACACCGCTACCTGATGCTATCGAGACGCTGCTTTACCGCGTTGACCATGCCGAGAATCCGAGCGGTATCGAGCGCTATGCCGCCGCCCTTATGAGTGAAATTGACTTGCCCCGCTTGCGCACCATCGCCGCTAAGTCCGAGATGAGCCTGGCTCGCATTGATCGCTCAAAGCTTTTCTATCTCAATTTTGATCGCAGCCTGCTGGACCAGGACGAGATTGACATGCTGCTTGCCATCGAGTGCCGTCTTAACCGTCTCTCCGGCATCCTTGAGCACATCGGGGCCGGATTGGTCCCTGCGGCATCCTCGCCGAGCCTTGAGGGCTGCGCGCTCTTTGATGCGTGGCATATTGCTAAGACGACCAACGATGTTCCTCGACTGCTCGATACGGCCTCGAGCGATAACCCGTGGGGCGAACCGGGTACGGTGGCTTGCCAGCCGGGCGGTGAGTGGGATGTGCGTACCCGCTTCGCGCGTATTGTCGAGGCGCTTAACGTGGTCACGCGGCTCGACTATACCTATCGGGCAAACGTTGCCGAGGGGATTATGCTCGTTCGGTTTGGGCAGTCTGTCGTTGATGCCATGCCGCAACGTGAATACGACGCTCAAGATGACGCCTGGCACGAGCTGGACGAGGACACGCGCACGATCTGGGCCGCGGAGCACGATGCGCGCGTGGCGCTCACGCTTGCGGCAGCGTGTTTTGCCGCGGGCACCTGCATCACGCGCTGCTATGTGCAGATTGCTGCTCCCGACAGTGAGCAGGGCGAGTGCGTTGTCGCAACGTATTTCTTTGGGCGTGCGGCCTATCTGGCCGATTGCGTGCCTGTCGCCAAGGATCTTGAGAGCATGGACATGGACGATATGCCGTGCAAGCGTGTGCTTGAGGCGTATGAGTCAACCGCTCCGGAGACGATTGAGCCGGCGGAGGTTCATGCTCGTCCGCGTGATGACCATCGCATGCTGCCGCCGGCGCTGCGCGATCTGCTGCTTGCCGATACGGCTGACGAGCTGGAGGTCATGGAAGAGGACGACGACCCATACGTGGCCCGTGTTGTTGAATTGCGCGAGCAGGCAAAAGTCGACCGTACAGGTGCTTTTGAAGGCTTTTCCCGTCTTGTCGAGGAGTTGGAGGCCAAGTGCGCCGTCGCCGAGCTTTTGGCGACAGGTCCGGTTCAAACGCAGTTTTGCGATAACCAGCTGGTGCGCATGGTGCTACCGGTGTTGGAAGAAGACCGCTCTGTGCGAATCCTTCGTGCGCCCGATGCGCTGTACTTTGCCCAGCACGAGATCTGCGGCTTTTACGCCGAGCAAGAGGACTTTGAACGAGCACTGCCCGAGGTGCGCCATCTTTACGATCTGGCGCGCTCGTCCATGCAGTCGCACTTTGCGCTCATCAACGTGCTTGCGCGTCTGGAGCGCTTTGACGAGATTATCGAGGTGGCGCGCCACGGCCTACGTATTGCCAGCGATCGTTCTGCAATCGGCTACCTGTTCTATCGCTTGGCGTTTGCCTATTGGAATTGCGATCAGCTCGACCTGGCGCTGGCTTGTTACCGTCTGGTGCCGCGCGGCGAGGAGTCGGGCAGCAGCGCGCTGGAAGAAATGCAGGGCCTTATGAACGAGATGGGCGTCAGCGAGCCTCCGACGTTCGAGGAAGCGGTCGAGACCATCCACAAGGCTGGACTAGAGCTGCCGCCAGTGTCCGCCGTGACGAATCAGCTGGCAGATGCCGCTGTGCAACTGGTCGACAACGGTTTCTTTTTCCTGGCGCGCGGTTGTATCTTCCAAATGTGGCGCACCATGGGCAACGACGAGCTCGGCTCCCTCAACCGCTCGCTGGGGTAGGCGAAGCTTTCAAGAAGGAAAGGCTGCTAGGCAATTAGAAAATTTCCTCTTGCTCATCCTTGGCTGTTTGGTTACTATAGAACGGCTGTTACGGAGAGCTGACCGAGAGGCCGAAGGTGCTCGCCTGCTAAGCGAGTATGCCCCAAAAGGGCATCTGGGGTTCGAATCCCCAGCTCTCCGCCAGTATGACTTGAAAGAAGGGTCCCATTTGGGGCCCTTTTTTGTGCGGAGAAAGGAGGCTGGGGATTCGAACCCGAGAGGGCACGGGCGTTAAGCAAACGCGAAAGCGTTTGTAGCCCGTGGGCGAAAAGCCGCCAGGCTTTGAAGCCGGAGGGCATGCGCAGCATGCCCGGACATCCCCAGCTCTCCGCCAGTATGAACTTGAAGAAGGGCCCCATTTGGGGCCCTTTTTATTATCAAGAATGGCGGCTGGGGATTCGAACCTCAAAAAAAGGAGGCATCCTTTCGGACGCCTCCTTTCAGTGGACTTATTATTCTTGCGCCCTACACCTCGGGCGCCTTGGCGACGGTCTCGCTTTCTGCCGTGAGTGGGCGGTTGCCGATGCGACGGCCCAAGCGATCGAGCTTCACGAGTAGCCATTCAATGGGATTCGGCCCTGCGCCTTCCTCGTCGGCAACTAGGTCCATGACGGCGATCTTGGTGCCGTCATGCTTGAGCGTGACGCTGCCCACCTTGTCGCCCACATGCACCGTGCCCGAAAGATCGTCGTAGCTAACCTTTTCGGTCACCTCGCCGGCAAGGGAAAACACGGTCGCTTGCGCCGTGGGATCGGCGAGTGTGGCGTCGATCGTCTTATCCGTCCAGTCGGTTTGACCAATGCGCGCCATAAGCGGGTTGCCGTTGGCGGTCTTTTCCTGTGTGTTGGCGATTGCGACCGTCACCTTGTGACCGTAGTACCAATTGGCAAGGGTTGCGGTATCGGTAAAGCGCTGGTCGGTGGTGGTGGAGTTCAAAACGACGGTGTAGATCTCGTCGCCGTCGCGGTTGTAGGCGCTCGTAAAGCAATAGCCCGCGTCGTCGGTGGTGCCGGTCTTGCCACCGATGTTGCCATCTTGGCCCAGCAAATAGTTATGCGTGTCCATGGAATGCGAATGGTCGGTGCCGTCGGCGCCCGTGACCTCGATCCAGGAATCCTCGCTCGCTACGACCTCGCGGATCGTGTCGTTTTTCATGGCCTCCTGCATCATCAGCGCTACGTCGTGTGCGGTTGAGTGCATATCGCCAGCCCACTCATCAAAGTCCAGACCATGCGGGTTTTCAAAAAGCGTACCGGTGCAGCCGAGCTTCTTAGCGCGCTCGTTCATGGCCTTCACAAAGGTTGCCTCGGCGTCTTTGGTTTTAGGGTCGATCTTCTTGCCCACATATTCGGCGAGCACGACGGCGGCGTCGTTGCCCGAGGGAATCATCAGGCCGCGCAGTGCCTGCTCCACGGTAGGCTCGTCACCTTCGAGCAAGCCGGCGGTCGAATTACCCACGGTGGCTGCGGCGTTGCTCACCGTGACCTTCTCGTCCATCTTGCAATTCTCGACGGTTAGGATTGCGGTCATGACCTTGGTGATCGAGGCGATTTTGACCTGCTCATCGGCGCCGCGCCCGTAGTAGACGGTGCCGTCTTTGCCCATGACGAGCGCATTGGTCGCATCGATATCGGGCAGATTATCGGCCGTGATGCCGCGCGCATCGGCGGTTTTGCCGCAGACATTGTCGGTCGTGAGCACTTGGGCGCCGGCGACGGTGGGCACGCCAGCGGCAAGGGCGATAGCGCAGACAAAGCCGGCGGCAAGCTGGGCTGAGCGCTTTGCAAAAGAGGTGAGGGACTTCACAGATTTCGCTTTCGACGGGATGGTCTCTTCTGGAACTAGAGTATATCGTTTGCCGGTGTTGGCGATCATCGCGTGCGTGCGTGGCCCACATCCGCGCCCGAACGGGCACAAGGGTGCTTAAGGCCGACTTAATCACCCACGCTTGTTGTGTGTGGCATGCGCCCCCTCGGGCATAATGGAGCGCGAGAGGAGCACGCATGAACGAGCGCATTTTGGTAGTTGATGACGAAAAGGCCATCGCCGACTTGGTTGGTATCTACCTTACAAAAGAAGGCTTTGATGTACAGGTCGCCTATAGCGGGGCCGACGCTGCCAAGGCAATCTTGGAGCAGGAGTTCGATCTGGCGCTGCTGGATGTCATGCTGCCCGATATCGATGGGCTTGAGTTGCTGCGTACGATCCGTTCCAGCCATACCTATCCCGTGATCATGCTGACGGCGCGCGATGCCCAGCAAGACAAGATCGAGGGCCTTTCGCTTGGCGCGGACGATTACGTGGTTAAGCCGTTCCGTCCGCTTGAGCTCATCGCGCGCGTGCATGCTCAGCTTCGCCGCTACACCAGCTACGGTAGCCGCGCGCAGGTGGCCGAGTCGCCGATCATCCAGCTCGACGGCCTGGAGATCAACCGCGATGCTCGTTCCGTAATGGTGGACGGTGCGCCGGTGCGCCTCACGCCCATCGAGTATTCCATCTTGCTGTATCTGGTCGAGCATCGCGGCAGTGTGGTGGCCGTGGAGGATCTGTTCCGCGCGGTGTGGAACGAGGATTTTATGCCCGGCTCCAACAATACGGTGATGGTGCACATTCGCCACCTGCGCGAAAAGATCGGTGACGACGCTCAAAAGCCGCGCTTTATCAAAAACGTCTGGGGCGTCGGCTACATAATCGAATAACGCCTTTGATGGTGGGGAAGTGGATATGACAAAAGACGATAGGCAGGCATTCGAGGTGCCCGATCGACTCTTTGAATACGTGAGGTCGGTCGTCGACAACCGCGCGCTTGCAACGGTGCTGCTCTTTTTGCTGAGCCTGCTGCTGATTGGCATCGATAACATCGCTGGAATCTTGGCGGTGCTGCTTGTCGGCTTTTTGCTGATCGATCGATTTGAAATCGTACGCCGCTGCGTGGTGATTGGCGGTGCCGCGTGGGCCATGACGTTGGCGATTGGCGCCATGGCACTCGGCGGCATCGAAGGGCCGGTGCTGTTCGATGCCGGCTTTGTATTCAACATGCTTGGCTTTGTGCTGGCGCTTGCCGTGTGCGTGCTGTTCTTTTGCGGCCGCGCCCTGTACTACCAGGGCTATGAGCAGGGCGAGCAGCATGCCGATTGTGTGCTGGCCGCTCGTATTCAAGATCGCCTGATCGATCACCCCGACACCTGGGACAACATCGACGGCGACTTCCTGGAGGTCGAGGGCGCACTCAACCGTGTGCGCGATCGCGAGCGCAAGGTGCAACAGGCCTTGCGTGACGAGTCTCATCGCAAGGACGATCTGGTCACGTACTTGGCACATGACCTACGCACCCCGCTTGCCAGTGTGGTGGGCTATCTTTCGCTGCTTCAAGAGGCTCCTGAGCTGCCGGTTGAGCAACGTGCGCACTTTACGGGCGTGGCGCTCGACAAGGCGCACCGGCTCGATGCACTCATCGAAGAGTTCTTCGATATCACGCGCTTTGACTTCCACGATATCGTGCTCACGCGCGGCTATGTTGATCTGGGGTTGCTGCTGGCTCAGGTGGCTGACGAGTTCTATCCCATCCTCAACGAGCAACATAAGGAAGCCCAGGTTGATATTCGCGAGGACCTGACGGTGCTCGTGGATGGCGATAAGATGGCCCGCGTGTTTAACAACATCATGAAAAACGCCGTCGCCTATAGCTATGAGGGCTCGACTATCACGATTGAGGCCAGGCGCCAAGACGATGGCGGCGTGCGCGTGCGCTTTATCAATCAGGGCGATCCTATCCCTGCGGCTAAGCTCAAGGTGATCTTTGAGAAGTTCTATCGCCTGGATGCGGCGCGTGCGACCAATCGCGGTGGTGCCGGTTTGGGCCTTGCTATTGCCAAGGAGATCATCGCGGCACACGGCGGTACCGTTGCATGTGAATCGACGCCCGAACACACGATATTCACCATCGAGCTGCCCGCCGCATAGCTAGCGTGCCCTTACAAACACTTGACAATGTGCTCACGTGCGTATGAGCCGCGATTCCTACTATCGATACTGCTGAATTGATATCGATATGGAGGTGTGCGGTATGACGGCTGCTGCGGCTGTGGAGTCCACGGAGCTTGAAGAACTCATGGAAGCGCAGGCCGAGGCCGCGCATGAGCGCGAGGTTGGGGATGCGACTCGCCCCACGGCAGAGGATCTTGCCGCCTCGCCGACGCGCATCGACGTCGAGGGCCTCGACCTGTTCTATGGCGACCACCATGCGCTCAAGGACGTGAATATCAAGATCCGCGACAAGCAGATCACCTCGTTCATCGGGCCTTCGGGCTGCGGAAAGTCCACGTTGCTGCGCTGCTTTAACCGCATGAACGACGGCATCAAGGATTGCCGCATCGAGGGCAAGATTGCGCTCGATGGTCAAGATATCCTGGGCGATTGCGACATCTGCCGTTTGCGCCAGCGCGTGGGCATGGTGTTCCAACGCCCCAACCCATTTCCCATGAGCATCTACGACAACGTCGCCTACGGTCCTCGCGGTATGGGTGTGCGCGACCGCGCCGTGCTCGATGAGCTGGTCGAGGACTCCCTGCGTCGCGCTGCCCTGTGGGACGAGGCCAAGGACAAGCTCAAAGAGTCGGGCCTGGGTCTTTCGGGTGGACAGCAGCAGCGCCTGTGCATCGCCCGCGCACTTGCCGTGCAGCCCGACATTCTGCTGATGGACGAGCCGACCTCGGCACTCGACCCTGTGTCGACGTTGGTGGTGGAGCAGCTGGCCTGCGAGCTCAAGGAGACCTGCACGCTGGTGGTCGTGACGCACAACATGCAGCAGGCCGCGCGTATTTCCGATTCGGTTGCGTTCTTTTTGCTGGGTGAGCTGGTGGAGCACGCGCCCACCGCGCAACTCTTCAAGAATCCGTCCGATCCGCGCACCGCGGATTATTTGACGGGGCGTTTTGGCTGACGCTGTCTTTTACAGGTGCCTTTAGGGTTAAGATGCGGTCATATCGGCCGCAAAGGGGTTCAACATGATCTATTACGTCGAGGACGATGACAACATCAGGGATTTGACAGTCTACGCGCTGCGTAAGCAGGGAATCGAGGCCGAGGGCTTTTCGTGTGATGGCGAGTTTAAAGCTGCCGTGGCGCGACGGGTGCCCGATGCTGTGCTGCTCGATATCATGCTGCCCGACACCGATGGCTTGGCGATTATGCGTCGTCTGCGTGCCGATCGCCTGACGGCGACGGTGCCCATCATGATGCTTACCGCCAAGGACACCGAGCTCGACAAGGTGATGGCGCTCGATGGCGGTGCCGACGATTACCTGACTAAGCCGTTTTCGCTCATGGAGCTTGCGAGCCGCTGCCGCGCACTGCTGCGTCGCGGCGGCATGGTCAAGCAGGCGAGCGATGTGCTCAGCGTGGGCGACATCGTGCTCTCGCCCAGCCATCGCGAGGTGACCGTTGCCGGCGAGCCGCTTAAGCTCACCCTGCGCGAGTTCGACCTGCTCGAGTACCTCATGCGCAAGCCCGGCGTGGTCTTTACCCGCGAGTCGTTGCTGCAGAGCGTGTGGGGCTGGGACTTCGACGGCGGTTCGCGCACCGTTGACGTGCACGTGCAGACGCTTCGCCAAAAACTGGGCGAGCATGCCAGCGCCATCGAGACCGTGCGCGGCGTGGGTTATCGCCTGGCCGAGCCTTCTGCCGGTGATGGTGCCGAAGGCGACGACACCGCGGCCACCGCATCGGAGGAGTAACCCGTGGTCTTCGCCCCCCAGGGAAAACATACGCTGTCGCACCGCGTTTTTGTGACGATCTTTGTCTGCGCCATGGCGGTTATCGTGGCGTTTACGGTGCTGGGTGCGTTCTTTGTGCAAAACACTTTGGCGGATGCCACGAGTGCCAATCTGGCGCAGGAAACTGAGCTCATTGCTGCCGCCCTCGACGAGCAGCAGGAGCCCATTCCGTTCTTGCGAAGCCTCGATCGCGAGGACCTTCGTATCACGCTGATCAATAAGGACGGATCTGTTGCCTACGACAACGAGGCGTCGCCTTCCACACTGCCCAACCATGGCGATCGCCCCGAGGTCATCGAGGCCTTTGAGAGTGGTTCGGGTTCCGCGGAGCGCGCAAGCTCTACACTCGACGAGATTATGCTGTATCGCGCCGTCACCCTTGATAACGGCCAGGTCGTCCGCTTGGCGCAGGCCCAGCCTGGCGTTGCGGCGATTTTGCTGTCGATGCTGGCGCCGATGCTGCTTATCGCAGCAGCGGGTGCAGTACTCTCGTTTTTTATGGCGCGCCGTGAGTCCCGTGCCATCATCGCGCCGTTGCAAGAGGTGGATTTGGATCACCCACGCCGTAGCTATGAGCACGCCTATGCCGAGATGGTCCCCATGCTTGAGCGTATCGAGTCGCAGCGCCAGGAACTCAAGCGCCAAATGGCGGTGCTAGCGGACAACGACCGTATGCGCCGCGAGTTCACGGCGAATATCACCCATGAGCTCAAGACGCCGCTTACGGCGATTTCGGGCTATGCCGAGCTCATCGCAAATGGCATGGTCGAGGGCGAGGACGACCTGCGCAACTTTGGCGGTCGCATCTATCGTGAGGCGGGCCGCTTGGCAGCGCTTGTCAACGACATCCTTACGCTGTCTAACTTGGACGAGGCCGAACGTGCAACTGAAGGCGAGGCAGTGCCCATTGGGTCCACGGAGCCTATTGAGCTCTCGCGTGCGATCTACGCGGTTGAGCAGCGCCTTGAACAGGTTGCCCGTCAGGCGAATGTGACGATAAGTCATGAGACCAAGCCTGTGGTCATCGAAGGCGTGTCGCGCTTGGTCGACGAGCTCATCTATAATCTGGCAAGCAACGCCATCCGCTACAATCGGCCCGGCGGTACGGTTACGCTGCAGTGCGGCACCAACGACGAAGGCCATCCGTTCCTCGCTGTCGCCGACACGGGAATCGGTATCGCGCCTGAAGAACAGGGCAAGGTATTTGAGCGGTTCTATCGCGTGGACAAGAGTAGGTCCAAGGCACGCGGCGGAACCGGCCTGGGGCTTGCCATTGTCAAGCATGCGGCCCTGTATCATCACGCCACGCTCGATCTGTCGAGCGAGTTGGGCGTGGGAACCACCATTACGGTGACGTTTCCCATACAGCAGGACGAGCCATTCGCATAGCGATACAACATAGATATTGATGTAGACGCCGCATTTGACTTTCGGGTGCGGCGTTGTTGTGCAATTTTACGATTGCTTCCGACATTTTTACAGGATAGCCTGTTTCTTATGTATAGAGTTTGGTCTCGGTAAAAAGATGCGATAACATACGGACAGTTTTGTCAATCCGAACTGGGGAAATGAAAGGCAAGCTGCATGACCCTTCTCGAACTGTTCCAGCTGCTGAAGAAGCACCTCAAGCTGGTCATCACCCTTCCGGTGGTCTGCGCGATCGCCATGGGCATCGTGTCCTTCGTTGCGATGGACAACACCTATACCGCGACGACGAGCATGTACATTCTCGCCAAGACCGACGATAGCGGTCAGATGAGCTACAACGATCTCTCGGCGAGCCAGATGCTTTCCAACGATATCGCCACGCTGCTGGATAGCGATAGCGTTAAGAGCGGCGCCGCCAAAGAACTGGGCCTCACCGATCTGGATGACTACAAGGTGTCTGTTTCCTCCGAGACCACCACGCGTGTCATTACGCTTTCGGTTACCGGCACCGATGCCAAGGAGACGGCTGAGGTCGCAAAGGCCATTGCCAGCTCGGTGAGTACGGTCGCTCAGAACGTCGGCGCTGCCCAGAGCATCAACGTTATCGACGAGGCTAAGACCCCCGAAGCCCCCAGCGGCCCCAAGCGCACGCTGTATATTGCCGTCGCGTTCCTCGCCGGTATCTTTATCGCAGTTGCCTATGTCGTTTTGGCAGACATGCTCAATACCCGCATCCGCGGTGCCGAAGAGGCAGAAGAGCTCCTGGGTATTCCCGTTGTTGGCCGAATTCCGGCTATGAAAGGTGGTAAATAGGCATGGCTAAGGCAAAGAACACCGATAAGCTCGTTGTGCAGAATGCCGCCAAGACCCTTCTGGCCAACATCCGCTTTGCGAGCGTGGACGACCCCATTCGCACCATCACCGTTACCTCCTCGATTCCCAACGAGGGCAAGTCTACGGTTTCCATTAACCTTGCTCAGGCAATCGCCACGAGCGGCAAGTCCGTGCTCCTGGTCGAGGCCGATATGCGCCGCAGGTCCCTTTCCGATATGCTCGGCGTTCGTTCGCGCGGCGGACTCTATGCGGTCCTTTCCGAGCAGATCTCCATTGACCAGGCAATTGTCGAGACGGGTCAGAAGAACTTCTACTTCCTCGATGCCGAGCCGCACATTCCCAATCCTGCCGACATCATCGTCTCCCATCGCTTTGCCAAGCTGGTAAAGGCACTGTCCGCCAAGTTCCAGTACGTCATCTTCGATGCTCCTCCGGTCGGCACCTTCATCGATGCTGCCGAGATTGCCAGCTTGACCGACGGCGCGCTGTTCGTGGTGCGCGAGGACTTTACCAAGCGCGAAGAGGCGCTCAACGCTATCGCCCAGCTTAAGAAGTCCGAGAAGGTCAAGCTCATCGGTACCGTCATGAATTACTGTGAGACCGAGACCGGCGAGTACTATTATTCTTACTACACCAAGGACGGTAAGAAGGTTAAGAAGGGCTCCGACGATCAGGGCACTTCCAAAAAGGGCATCTTCACCAACCGAGCAAACGTTTAGTTGATTAAGGCTGACCTATGCGTGACATTCATTGCCATATCTTGCCGGGTGTAGACGACGGCGCCGCCGATCTCGAAGAGAGCTTGGCGATGCTCGAGGCTGCCAAGCGGGCCGGTGTAACCAGAATCGTTTGCACTCCTCACTGCCGTGATCCCTATTTTGATTACGACAAGATGTGGGATGCCTTTGAGCTGCTGCGCGATAACGCTGACGGTTTTCCGCTCCAGATGGGCTTCGAGGTCAACCATCGAAAGCTCGTTGAGCTTGGTATCGATGCCGCGGATCACTTGCATTTCGATGGGACCAACGAGTTTCTGCTCGAGCTTTCGACGCATGCCGATGCGTATGCGTTTAGAGAGTACGAGAACACGATTTACGATTTGCAGTGCCGTGGCTACCAGGTGATCATCGCTCATCCTGAGCGCTATCGTGCGGTTCAAAAGGATGTAAGCGTGGCGGAGCGCCTGGTCGATATGGGCTGCAAGCTGCAGGCTTCGGCGGACTTTATTGCCGGCGGTCGCTTTGGTCGCGAGAAAAAGCCGGCACAGCGCCTGTTCGATCAGAACCTGTACAGCTTCATCGCGAGCGATGCCCATAACGTGGGTCATTACGACTGTCTGGCGAAGGCTCGCGCGAAGTTTAGCGTGCGCGGAGCTCATTTTCGCTAAAATCTGTCCCTAACGTTCGCGTTGAATGAAAGGGCAGCTATGGATATCCAACTTAAGACGGGATGCTTTGATGACGCGGCGTTGGTGCGCCGCGTCGTTTTTATGGACGAGCAGGGCTACGAGAATGAGTTTGACGCTATCGACGAGGATCCGAACTGCATCCATGTGACGCTCTATGTAGACGGTGAGCTTGCCGGTTGCTCGCGCGTGTTTCCCGAAGAACTCGAGCGCGCAGCTGACGCAGAGGCTCCGGTGTCGCCGGCGTGCGACTTGGACGAAGGCGTCGCGGCGGGGGAGACCTACATTATGGGGCGCGTGGCCGTGCTGCCGAGCATGCGCCGTCGCGGTTTGGCGAGCAAGATTGTCGAGGCCAGTGATACGTGCGCGCGTGATGCCGGCGCCAAGCTCATTAAGCTGCACGCGCAGGAATACGTGCTGCCGCTCTATGCCAAGGCGGGTTACACGCAGATTGCCCCGGTGGACTACGAAGACGAGGGCCAGCCCCATGTTTGGATGGCCAAGCGCGTAGATGGCAGATAGGGACGTTCCTTTCCTGCCGGCAGTCGGGGACACTCCTTGGCAATTGGCGCATCAGAGCGTTTGGACATACAGTTTTTCGATTCCGTATGTATATATGCGCGCTAATGGGTTATAAAATCTAAGTCTGGACATAGCAGGTCTGCGATGCGGCTCGGGCAACCGGGCCGTTTTTGCGGACGGGGGTAGCGCGAAAGGACTGCACATGCGTCAATTTAAGACCGAGAGCAAAAAACTGCTCGACCTCATGATCAACTCCATCTACACCAATAAGGAAATCTTCCTGCGCGAGCTTATCTCTAATGCGAGTGACGCCGTCGACAAGCTCAACTTTAAGAGCCTGCAGGACCCGAGTGTCAAGCTCGACCAGGGCGACCTGGCTATTCGCGTCTCTTTTGATAAAGACGCCCGCACCATTACCATCTCGGATAACGGCATTGGCATGACCGCCGAGGAGCTCGAGCGCAATCTGGGCACCATCGCCCATTCCGGCTCCGAGGAGTTTAAGACCGAGAACGCCGAGCAACAGGGCTCCGATGTCGACATCATCGGCCAGTTTGGCGTGGGCTTCTACTCCGCCTTTATGGTCGCCAGCCACGTGAAGGTCGTCAGCCGCGCTTATGGCGAGGACACCGCCCACGTTTGGGAGTCCGACGGTCTTGAGGGCTACACCATCGAGGATGGCGAGCGTGCTGAGCACGGTACCGATGTCATCCTGACGCTGCGCGAGAACGAGAAGCTCGACGCCGACGGCGAGGCCGAGACCTACGATCGCTTCCTGACCGAGTGGGGCCTCAAGAGCCTGATTCAGCAGTACAGCAACTATGTGCGCTACCCGATTCAGATGATGGTGAGCAAGAGCCGCCAGAAACCCAAGCCCGAGGACGCCGGCGACGACTACAAGCCCGAGTACGAGGACTACCAGGAGCTCGAGACCATCAACTCCATGACGCCGATTTGGAAAAAGCGCAGCTCCGACGTTGAGCAGAAGGATTACAACGAGTTCTACAAGTCCACGTTCCACGACTTTGACGATCCCGCGCGCACTATCAGCTTCCATGCCGAGGGTACGCTTGAGTACGATGCGCTGCTGTTTGTGCCGGGCCGCGCCCCGTTCGATCTGTACAGCAAGGACTACGAGAAGGGCCTGGCGCTCTACAGCTCCAACGTGCTGATTATGGAGAAGTGCGACGACCTGCTGCCCGACTACTACAACTTTGTCCGCGGCGTCGTGGATTCTGCCGACGTGTCGCTCAACATCTCGCGTGAGACGCTGCAGCAGAACCGTCAGCTCAAGGCCATCGCCAAGCGCGTGGAGAAGAAGATTACCGCCGATCTTGAGGATATGCGCGACAACGACCGCGAGGCCTACGAGAAGTTCTTTGAGAACTTTGGCCGCGGTCTTAAGTACGGCATCTACTCGAGCTATGGCATGAAGGCCGATGAGCTCGCCGACCTGCTACTGTTCTGGTCTGCCAAGGAGCAGAAGATGATTACCCTGGCCGAGTATGCCAAGGGCATGCCCGGGGATCAGAAGGCCATCTACTACGCCGCCGGCGACTCGCGTGAGCGCTTGGCCAAGATGCCCGTGGTAAAGGGTGTGCTCGACCGCGGCTATGACGTGCTGTTGCTGACGCAGGATGTGGATGAGTTCACGTTCCAGGCTATGCGTGAGTACGTGGCGTGCGATATGCCCAAGATCTATGAGGACGATGCTGCTCGCGAGGCTGCCGAGAAGGCCGTTGCCGACGGTGCCGAGCCCGAGGTCGAGGATCGTCACCTGGAGCTCAAGAACGTCGCGACTGGCGATCTTGATCTGGCGACCGAGGACGAGAAGAAGGAGGCCGAGGACGCCACCAAGGAAAACGAGGACCTCTTTAGCGCTATGAAGGAGGCGCTCGGTGACAAGGTCGAGAAAGTTGCCGTCTCCGCGCGCCTGACCGATGCCCCCGCTTGCATCACCACCGAGGGTCCGCTTTCGCTCGAGATGGAGAAGGTGCTCCAGAAGGGACCCGAGGGCGCGCCCGACGGCATGCCCAAGAGCCAGCGCGTGCTCGAGCTCAACGCCAAGCACCCGGTCTTTGACAAGCTTGTCGCTGCCCAGAAGGCAGGTGACGCCGACAAGATCAAGCAGTACTCCGGCCTGCTCTACGATCAGGCCCTGCTGGTCGAGGGTATCCTCCCCGAGGACCCCGTTGCCTTCGCGGCGGCTGTTTGCAACTTGATGTAGTTAAGTAGTTACGCCTTTGGGTCCGCCGTTCTAACGAACCTATTGGTTCCGTCGTTCTAACGAACGACGGACCGGTCGACGCTGCAAACGCCCCTAAGCGGCAATCTGACGTTCAATCGTCGGTCGCGTACCAAAGTACGCTTCCCTCCTCTTTCACGTCACCTTGCTCGCTCAGGGGCGTTTTCGCTGACTTATGCTCAACCTGCGACGCTTTCGTGGCCCTAAGTAGTCATCGGGGACGTTCTTGTTTGACTAGTCGTTTAAGAACGTCCCCAATGACTATTTATTCGGATTGCTAATTTGTGCGGGTTGTGGTTTTGTGACCTGCTGAAATTTGAGATACTGTACAACTGTACGTTAACTAATCTTCGTAGTATATTGCTACCCGCAAAACTCAATACCATTGTGCTTCGAGACGCTAAAGCGCCTACGTACAATGGTTTTTGATAGTACGATTTGATTCAACGACAGGATGGATGGTCCAAGCGTGAGTCTCGGCAGCAAACTATCCAACGCAAAGGTCTCCTTTGCGATATTTAAGCGCGACATTAAGCGACTGCTTATGAACCCCGTCGCCTTGGTGGTTACCCTCGGCGTGTGTGTTATTCCCTCGCTGTATGCCTGGTACAACATCGTTGCCAACTGGGATCCGTACGGAAATACCCAGGGCATTAAAATCGCCATCGCCAACAACGATCAGGGCACCCAGAATGACTTGGTGGGCGAGCTCAATGCAGGCGATAAGGTGGTCGACCAGCTCAAGGAAAACGATCAGCTGGGCTGGACCTTCGTCGACTCGGCTGCCGATGCCAAAGAGGGCGTCGAGAGCGGGGAATACTACGCGGCGATCGTAATCCCCAAGAACTTCTCCGACAATCTTGTCTCGATGCTCGATGGCAATTACCATCAGCCGAAGCTCACCTATTACGTCAATGAGAAGAAGAGCGCCATTGCGCCCAAGGTCACCGATACCGGTGCCAACACCATCGAGGAGCAGATCAACTCGGAGTTTGTCTCCACGGTGGGCGAGACTGTTGCCAGTATCGCCAAGGATGCCGGTGTCGATTTAAAGGACAAGGCAACCCAGACTCAGGACTCGCTGACAAGTTCGGTGTCCGAGGCATCCGACACCTTGGGTGAGGTGCGCGATTCGATTGGCGATATGAATGCCGCCATCGATAAGACGAGTGGCGCTATCGCCTCGGCTGATGCGGCGCTTGCCGGCTTGCAAGGTCAGGCACCGTCGCTGACGCAGGCAATCTCCCAGGGCAACGACCTGCTGGGCGAGGCTCGCGCCACGGCGGGCAACTCTATCACCTCGCTCTCCAAGGCACTCTCGGAAGGTAGCCTTGCACTCACCAAGACGTCAGCCTCCGCGAACGCTGCGATTGGCAAGCTAACGGGTACGGTCACATCTACGACCACCCGCATCGACAACTCGCTCGAGTCTCTCCAGGCGACGATCGATCACAATAAGGCCGTTATCGGGCACTTGGAGATTCTCGTTAATGACACGTCGACAGGTTCCGAGGAAATTGACGCGCGCATTGTATCGACCATCGATTCGCTTCGCGAGCAAAACCAGAAGCTGCAGAGCATCAAGGATGGCCTTTCTGCACAGTCGAGCGCCATGGCAAACGACGCTACGGCAATCTCGAACGCGAGCAACGCACTCAACGCGGCAATTCAGACCGGTACGGCTAACCTCGGTCAGGCTCAGACCGATCTGGGTCAGAACGCACTTCCGAAGGCTTCGAGCGCGCTTGACTCCTTTGCCGCCGTTTCGGGCGATTTGACCGGCATTGTGTCGGGTATGACCCCCACGATAGCGAGCGCGCGCGGCACGCTGGCGCAGCTCGACGCCACGCTCAAGCAGGCAAAGACCACGCTGTCCCAAACCGACGCCTCCCTTGCCAAGGTTCAGGACAAGCTCGCGACCGCCGCCAATGACATTGCGGCGCTGCAGACCTCTGAGTCTATGGGCGAGTTAGCCGACCTCATGGACGTCGACGTCAATGACGTGGCAGATTTCATGGCATCTCCGGTTGAGCTGACGTCCAAGTCAATCTATCCGGTCAAGAGCTTTGGCTCGGGCATCGCGCCCTTCTACACCAATCTGGCGCTGTGGGTAGGCGGCTATGTGCTCATCGCTATCTATAAACTCGAGGTCGACCGCGAGGGCATCGGTAGCTTTACGGCGCGTCAGGGCTACTTTGGCCGCTGGCTGCTGCTGGTGATCCTGGGCGCGTTCCAGGCCATTATCGTTACGGTGGGCGACCTGGTCATTGGCGTTCAGTGCGTCAATCCGCTGCTCTTTGTACTGGGCGGCATCGCTATTTCGTTCACCTACGTCAACATCATCTATGCGCTGTCCACCACGTTTAAGCATATCGGTAAAGCCATTGGCGTCATCCTCGTCATTGTGCAGATCCCCGGCTCGTCGGGCATGTATCCCATCGAGATGATGCCCGGCTTCTTCCAATGGCTGCATCCGCTGCTGCCCTTCACCTATGGCATCAACCTGCTGCGCGAGACCGTCGGTGGCATGTATTCGTTCAACTACCTGTTCAACCTGTGCATCCTGGGCGTGTTCCTTGCCATCGCACTCTTTATTGGCTTGCAGCTGCGTCCGCTGCTGCTCAACCTCAACCTGCTTTTTGACAAGCAGCTTTCCACGACGGGCCTCATGATCTGCGAGTCCAACGACCTGCCGCGCCAGCGCTATTCGCTGCGTACGGCCATGCGCGTCATGCTCGATTCGGATTCGTACCGTCGCGAGCTGCTCGATCATGCCGTGGCGTTTGAGCATCGCTACCCGTACTACATCAAGGGCGGTTTTGCCGCCGTGGTAGGCGTGCAGGTTCTGCTCTTTGTGCTTTCGACGGTGCTCGATATCGACAATAACGGCAAGATCATCCTGCTCGTTATCTGGATCATTTCGGTTATCGCCATCTGCGGCTGGCTCATCAACATCGAATACATCCGTGCGAGCCTCAATACCCAGATGCGTATCTCGGCGCTTTCGGACGAGGACCTTCGCCGCGAGATGCGCGAGCACACGGCTGCCATCCCTGCCGCCCGTCGCATGTTTGGTCTCAACGCCAGCGAGCGTGGCGCCAAGGGAGGCGAACAGCCTACGAGCCGTCTGTCGCATATCGGTGCGCATCGTAAGGCTCAAGATGCCGACGGCGCTGACAACGTAAACGGAAACGACGGGGACACCACCTCGCTTGGCAAGCACTCTAAAGGAGGTGAGGCATAAATGAAAAACATCCTGCACCTGTTTAAGCGCGATGTCCAAAACGTGTCTCGCTCCGTGATCGGCATGGTCGTCGTGATGGGCCTGATCATCGTGCCATGTCTCTATGCATGGTTTAACATCGCCGGAAGCTGGGATCCCTACGGCAATACCGGCAACCTTAAGATTGCAGTGGTCAACACCGATGAGGGTTACGAGAGCGATCTGATTCCCGTCGAGGTCAACGTGGGCGAAAACGTAACCGCCACCCTGCGCGGCAACGAGAACTTCGACTGGGTCGTCCTCAACGACCGCGATAAGGCGATTGAGGGCGTTAAGTCGGGCGCGTACTACGCTGCCGTCGTTATCCCTAAAACGTTTAGCGCCGACATGATGACGCTTTTCTCGACCGAGGTGAAGCACGCCGATATCGAGTTCTATGAGAACCAGAAGGCCAACGCCATCGCACAGATCGTGACTGAAAAGGGTTCGAGCGCCGTCCAGAGTCAGGTCAACGAGACCTTTACCAAGACCATCACGACCATCGGCCTTAAGACCGTGTCCAGCCTGCTCGACTATATGAGTACCGACCAGGTGAGCAACTTTATCGCCAATCTGTCCTCGACGCTGGGCGATTCGGTCGAGGACCTGCAGGACGTTCAGGCGAGTGCGACGTCGCTCGCGGGCATTTTGAGCTCCACGTCCGATTCACTGACATCGGCGGGCGGCATGCTCAAGCAGACGGGCACCGTTGATGAGTCGACGAAGCAGCTGATGGAGCACGCCAAGAGCGGCATCAATGATTCCAAGGAAGCGCTCAAGGCCGCCAACGATGCCGTTGACGCGGCGATTGACGGAAGCGCGGGCTCGTTCGACAACGTGTCCGCCGAGCTTGCGAAGGCATTCGATGCCGCGAATCAGCATGTACACCTTACGGTGTCTCAGCTCAACGAAGCCGCAGCGGCGCTCAATACGCGTGCTGACGATATCGATGCGATGGCCGATCAGCTCCGCAACCTTGCCGACCAGGTGAGTGATGACAAGCTCAAAGACGGTCTCGAGTCCGCTGCGACGTCGCTGGGCAGAATTGCCGTGGAGTACCGCAACAATGCGAAGGACCTGACGGCGACCGCAAAGTCCCTTTCGGACGGCATGGCGGAGGTCAACAACTCGCGTGCCGAGGTCGACCAGGCCATCGCCGATGCCAAGGCGGGTATCTCGGGAGCCAAGTCCGACTACGATTCCACGTTCTCGGTTAAGGCCAAGGAGCTCAAGAAGACCATTTCGGGCGTTCTGGATTCCCTGAACGGTATCTCGGGTGACTTGGATAGCGCTGTGAGCGGTCTGACCGACGCCTCTGGCTCGCTCGCAAAGGGCCTCTCCAAGGCTGCGACGCTGGTCAACAAGGCTTCTGATCAGTTGGGCGAGGCGTCGGACAAGATCAGCGCTTTTAAGGACGAGCTTGATAGCGCTCTGATGTCGGGTGACCTGGCCATGATTAAGACAATGATTGGCAACGACCCCGAGGGCCTCGCCGTGTCGCTTTCCGGCCCCGTCGCGCTCGACCGCAAACCGGTCTATCCGATCCGCAACTACGGTTCGGCCATGGCACCGTTCTACACGATTCTGTCGCTGTGGGTGGGCTCGATTGTACTGGCGGCCATGATGAAGGTCTCGGTTGACGATGAGCTCATCAACGAGCTGATCCCCGTGCGCCTGCACGAGATCTACCTGGGCCGCTACCTGTTCTTTGGAGGTCTGGCCCTGCTGCAGGCGACACTCGTGTGCGCGGGCGACATCCTGTTCTTTGGCATTCAGTGCGACAACCCGCTGCAATTTGTGCTGGCGGGTTGGGTCGCGAGTCTCGTGTTCTCCAATATCGTCTACACGCTCACCGTGTCGTTTGGCGATATCGGCAAGGCGCTCGCCGTCGTGCTGTTGGTTATGCAGGTCGGCGGTTCGGGCGGTACGTTCCCCATCGAGATGACCGGCCCTGTGTTCCAGGCGATCTATCCGTTCCTGCCGTTCACCCACGGCATCAACGCCATGCATGCCGCCATGGCTGGCGCCTACCATATGGAGTACTGGATTGAGCTAGGCATTCTGGCGAGCTATCTGATTCCGTCGCTGGCACTGGGCGTCGTCTTCCGCCGCCCGGTCATCAAAGCCAACGACTGGATCATCGAAAAGCTTGAAAGCACGAAGCTTATTTAGTGCAACAGCGTGACATTGACAAAACGTCGAGGTTCACTTTGCTGACGCTTTAGTGGGCTGGATTGCGGTGCAACGCTGGTTGTTGCTACAGTAGCGGGGCGTGCCGGGGGTCCGGTGCGCCCCGTTTTATTTGACCATGAGGCGGCACGCGGCCATGCACGTGCGGACACCACGCCCAGACTGAGCGCGAGGATGCCCTATGGCTCAGAATGCCGTTGATGAAATCGAAAACATGCCCGATAGCCCTGTAGCGCGCGAAGACCTGGGTGCCGGCGGCACCTCCCGCGGCGCCGGCGCGCGTTCTCCGTTCTTCTGGAAGGTCTTGCTGCTTTCGGTGGCGGTCATCTGGGGCTATTCCTTTACCACCATGAAAGATGCGCTCGATACCATTCCGGTGTTCGAGCTGGTCTACGTTCGCTTTCTCCCGGCATCACTGGTTATGTTTGCTATTTTCCATAAGCGCATCATCGCTCATTTCAATGCCCGCAACCTGATCGTCGGGCTGGGCATGGGTGCGCTCATGTGGGGAGCATACGGACTGCAAACGATTGGCCTGGCACAGACCACGGCAGGCAAGAGTGCATTTTTGACGGGCACGTACTGTATCCTTGTGCCGTTTGCCAGCTATGTCCTGAGCGGCGAAAAGCTCACCCGCTATAACCTGGGTGCGGCACTGCTGTGCCTGGCGGGCATTGGCCTGGTGGCACTCGATAGCGTCGAGTTCAATGCTGGAGATGTCATCACGCTGGGCGGCGCGGTCTTCTTTGCTATCCAGATGGCAGTGACCGCCAAGTATGGCCGCAAGATGGACATCAACGTCATCACGTTTTGGATGTTTGTGGGCAATGGCGTTTTGAGCTTAATCACGTCGCTGCTATTCGAGACTCAGGCGCCTCTGTCCGTGTGGACGCCGAGCTTTGTCGGCGTGGCGGCCTTTCTCTCGGTGGGCTGTACGTGCGTGGCACTGCTCGTCCAAAACGTTGGATTGGCGCACGTCCCGGCCTCGACGGGCTCGCTGCTCCTTTCGATGGAGTCCCCCTCGGGCGTGCTGTTCTCGGTGCTGCTGATGGGGGAGGCGCTCACCTCGCGCCTGCTTGCCGGCTTTGCGCTCATCTTTTTGTCGATTATCTTGAGCGAGACGCATTTCGATTTCTTGCGCCGAAAATCTCGCCCGCAATTGTAAACAACTTGTTGCGCCGCCCCCCTGGGGCGGCGTTTTTTATGCCTCGCCTTTAAAGTTGTACCTTGCACTTTACGCTATCAAAGTGCTTACTGCAAAAACGCTACTGGAGGGCATTTATGGCACCAGCTCAGTCCGATCTTCAACCGCAATCAGCGCCCAAGGCCACCGCAGCGGCGCAGGCCGCTATCGGTGACGGTCTCGTTGCAGAAGCTCAGGCTTTTGCAGACGAGCTCGCTGTGTGGCGACACGATTTACACCAGATGCCCGAGCTGGGTAATAGCCTCCCGCAGACCTCTGCGTATATTCAAGCGCGCCTGACCGAGATGGAAATCCCATTTGCCACGCTCGTCGATGGTTCCTGTGTTGTGGGCCTTGTCGGCGCCGGTGCCGCCGCGGCCCAGGGCAATGGCGTCTGCACGGACGAACAGGCCGGTACGGTCATCATGCTTCGCGGCGACATGGATGCCCTGCCCGTTGTCGAGGAATCGGGCGAGCCTTTCGCTTCCACCAACGGCTGCATGCACGCTTGTGGCCACGATATGCATGCGACGGCGCTGCTCGGCGCGGCCCGTTTGCTCAAGGCCCGCGAGGCCGAGCTTGTCGACGCCAATGCCACCGTCAAACTGCTGTTCCAGCCGGGTGAGGAGACCTTTGAGGGAGCCCGCGCTGCCATCGCCGATGGCCTGCTGCAGAACCCGTGCCCCCAGGCTGCCTTTGCCATGCACGTCAACAGCCAATCGCCGCTCGGCCTGGTGCTCTATGGGAGCCCGGCGCTTTCGGGCGTGTACGGTTTCCGCATCACGCTGCAGGGCAAGGGCGGCCATGGCTCGAGCCCCGAGATCTGCATCGACCCCATCACGGCCGGCGTCCATGTGCACCTGGCGCTCCAGGAGCTTATCTCCCGCGAGGTGCCAGCGGCCAAGGAAGTCGCACTTACCGTTGGTAAGTTCGCTGGCGGCTTGGCGGCCAACGTCATCCCCGACACCTGTGTGCTCGAGGGAACGCTGCGCGGCTTCGATGTCGAGCTCATGGAGCACCTCAAGACCCGCATCGCGGAGGTCGTCAAAGGCGTTGCCACGACCTATCGTACGCCGGCGACTATCGAGACACTCTCGGATGTTCCCCCGCTCGTACTCGACGACGGCATGACGCAGGCGTCGCTTGGCTACGTGGGCGCGGTGCTGCCCAAGTCCGCCTTCCTGCCGCTGTTCCACGCCATGGCGAGCGAGGACTTCGCGTTGATCTCGAGCGAGATCCCGAGCGCGTACTTTACCGTGGGCGCTGCTGTGACTGATACGGACGAGCATTTTGCTCAGCATCATCCCAAGGCACGTTTTAGCGATGCCGAGCTTCCCCTTGGCGCCGCGGCTTATGCCGCCGTCGCTTTGGGCTACATCGCCGACCACCGGTAGCACCCAATCTTGCTACTCGTTTGCTTAAAAAGGAACAGTATGTCTCAGCAACGTAAGTTCTTCCCCGGCTGGCTCGTGGTGGCCTCCGGCTTTGTGATCATGGCCACGTGC
The DNA here is from genome assembly GCA_959601045.1 of uncultured Collinsella sp. Lineage (GTDB taxonomy): Bacteria > Actinomycetota > Coriobacteriia > Coriobacteriales > Coriobacteriaceae > Collinsella. Next base: position 37,264 of record CAUGNZ010000008.1, on the reverse strand, counting down.
TACACCATTTTCGTCAACTGCATGAGCCTGTTCCAGCCGCTCATCGTCAGCGACTTGGGGATATCTCTTGCGCAGTACAACATCTCCAATGCGATCTCCACGGTGGTGAGCGTTATCGGATCGCTTGTCATTGGCCATGTTGCCGACAAGGTTAGTGGTCGTATTTTGGGTTCGCTTACCGTCATCGCTACCTCGGCGGTGCTCGTGGGCATGAGCTTTGTCGGTGAGCTGTGGCAGGTCTACGTGCTCTTTGCCGTCTCGGGCTGCTTCGCCGTCGCATCGACCCGTCTGCTTATTAGCCTGGTGACCGCTAATTGGTTTACCGCCAAGCGCGGTCTTGCCATCTCCATCGCGCTTTCGGGCTCGGGCTTTGGCGGTGCCATCCTTTCGCCGATTGTGAGTTCACTTATCGTGAGCGTGGGTTGGCGCTCCGCCTTTCTGGTGCTTGCCGCCGTCTGCATGGTGGCGGCGCTGCCCATCACGGCGTATTCCTTCCGCACCAAACCTTCCGAGATTGGCCTGAAGCCGCTCGGCGAGAACCCGGGCGATCCGTCCGTCTCGACGGCTGGCGACAAGGACGAGCGCACGGCGCCCGAGGTTAACGTTGGCTGGTCTCGCATCAAGAAGAGCCCGGCGTTTTGGCTGCTCGTCGTCGCCTTTCTCTTTATGGGCCTCGTTAACGGCGCCATTTTGCCCAACCAGGTCACCAACATGACGAGCGTTACCGTCAACGGTGCCAAGATCGTCACGGGTGGCCACGACCCCATGTGGGCCGGTACGGTTCTTTCGGCCTACATGGTCACCGTCGTTATCGCCAAGATTTCGCTCGGCGCCATTTACGACCGTTTTGGCCTGCGCTTTGGCAATGTGCTGGGTTCTGTCGCGTGCATCATCGCCTGCGCCGCCCTGTGCTTTCCCGCAACCGACCTTGGCCCCATTGTGGCTGCCATTAGCTTTGGAATCGGAACGTGCATGGGCACCATCACGCCTACCATTGCCGCGTCCAAGCAGTTTGGCATGGCCGACCTGGGCAAGGTAACGGGCACCATCACCTCGCTCGAGATGGTTGGCGGCACGGTGGGCGCCATCGTCTCGGGAATACTGTTCGATGCCACGGGCTCCTTTACGAGCACATGGATCGTGTGCCTGGCGTGCTCGGTGGCAATGCTGGTGTTCCTGCTGGCGTCTGAGCCCATCGCGGCTAAGCTGCGCGCGAGCGTGGCGGGGGAGTAGGGACGACGTCGCTCGTAGCTCTTTGCCCCGTTTTGTCCGTGGCTGCCTTGGAAGCCGAATGGATGCTCGTACCGTCATTCGGTTTCCCATGCAGCCACGGGCTCAAGAGATGACCCGAAGTCTTTCCGTCCAACGGATTTTGTGATCCGAAGAGGCGGAAGGATTGCAGATTGCACACCGCGGCGGTGCATCTGGCCGAACGAGTCCCCATACCCTCGTTCGGTCAGATGCACCGCCGCTGTTTGTGTTTGTGCCGTATAATGACCACTACCTATGACGCGATACAAAAGAAAGGTGTTTGCCCATGCAGGCACAGAAGGCGGAGGGAACCCGCGACCTTATCGGCGCTGAGATGCGCGCCTGGCAAAAGATGCAGCAGATTGCTGCCGGCGTGTTCGAGCCGTTTGGCTTTAAGCCCATCGAGACGCCCGCCATCGAGCAGGTGGACGTGTTTGTCCACGGCATCGGCCAGTCGACCGACGTCGTGCGCAAGGAGATGTTCCGCGTGTTTAGCGGCGCCAACCTGGAGCGCGTCTTTACCGAGGGCACCGATACCAAGCTCAAGCCCAAGCAGCGCCTGGCGCTTCGTCCCGAGGGCACGGCTGGCGTGGTGCGCGCCGTCGTGGAGAACAACTTGGTGCCCCAGGGCTCCACGCCGTTTAAGGCTTACTACGCCGAGGCCATGTTCCGTGGCGAGCGTCCCCAGAAGGGCCGCTTGCGCCAGTTCCATCAGGTGGGCATCGAGTGGCTCGGCGCTCCCGATCCGGCGGCAGACGCCGAGTGCATCATTATGCTCATGGAGTTTTACAAGCGCCTGGGCTTCGATCTGTCCAAGCTCCGTCTGCTCATTAACTCGATGGGCGATGCCCAATGCCGTCCGGCCTATCGCGAGCAGGTTAAGCAGTTCATTCTCGACCACGCCGATGAGATGTGCGACGAGTGCCGCGAGCGCGCCGAGCTTAACCCGCTGCGCGCCTTCGACTGCAAGAACGACCACTGCCGCGAGATCATGGCCGACGCCCCGCTGATGGGCGACAACCTGTGCGATGAGTGCCGCGAGCACTACGAGCAGGTCAAGCGCTATCTGGACGTCGCCGGTATCGAGTACGTCGAGGATCCCACCCTGGTGCGCGGCCTGGACTACTACACCCGTACCGTCTTTGAGGTCGAGGCCCCTGGCGCCGGCGTCGGCTCCATCGGTGGCGGCGGCCGCTACGATGGCCTGGTCGAGCTCGAGGGCGGCAAGCCCACGGCCGGCGTCGGCTTCGCCGTCGGTTTTGAGCGCGCCCTGCTGGCCCTGCAGGCCTTTGGCAGCGACCTGGGCGCCGAGGAGACCCCGTGTGTCTACGTCGCCAATGCCGGCAAGGAGTTGCGCCAGAACGTCTTTGCCATTACGCAGGAGCTTCGCGCCGCAGGTATCGTGACCGAGGCAGACTATCAGGGTCGTTCGCTTAAGGCTCAGTTTAAGCAGGCCGACAAGGTGGGCGCTAAGCTCATTTTGGTCTTGGGCGGCGACGAGCTTGCCGCCGGCAAGGTCAAGGTGCGCGACATGGAGAGCCATGACGAGGCCCTCGTCGATCTGGCCAACGTGGTCGAGGCGGTTCGTGAGCGCCTGTAGCGCATGATTTTTGAGCTGTGGACTCACTAAAGCGCTCAGCTCATTGAGAGCGATTGTTACGGGGGTGTTTCGCATTTATGCGGAATGCCCCCGTTTGCATATGCCGCCCACCGAGAAATACGACCATTTGGGGCAAAAAGCCTTGCAATGCAGAAAATACTTTTGTGTGGTAAAGCGCAATCAGCGTCGAAAGTTTTTGCCGAGTGCCTATAATAAATACCGCATGTTACGTGCATAGAAGGAGGAATGGGAGGAAACGTGGCTGAGAACCTAAGCAACCAGTCTGTACCCGAAGCCGCGGCGCGCGTCGCTGCCGTGGTCAACCGCCTCGTTAACCGAATCGGCTCGAATGCCGAATCCAAGGAGCGTCTCGCCGAGATCGAGATCCCCGAGGAGCTGCGCGACAATCTGGCGCTGTTCTTGCGCCTGGAGCGCCGTGTGCTTAGCGAGTATGATCCCGAGATCGCGGACCTGTTCGACAAGATTTTGACAGCCGAGATTGTGGCCAATGCCGGAAACCCCGGCACCCGTGCTGCCGACGAGTCCGTCGACGAGCAGGGCGTGCCCACTGCCGACGAGCCCACCGCCGTGGCGTTTCGCGAGGTCGTTGATCTGATCGACAGTCTGCCGCTCGATAAGCAGCAGGTTATCGTCCGCGCCTTTACGAGCTTCTTCCATCTGGCAAACCTGTCGGAGGAGAACTACCGCGTGGCGCAGCTGCGCGAGCGCGAGGCAGGTGCGTCGACCGATACCGAGGTCGATCCCGCCAACGAACTCACCGTCGCCTATCACCAGTTGGTAAACGAGATGGGTGTCGAGGGCGCCAACGAGCTGCTCGACAAGCTCGAGTTCCACCCTGTCTTTACCGCACATCCCACCGAGGCCCGTCGTAAGGCCGTCGAGGGCAAGATTCGCCGTATCTCCAACCTGCTGGAGGAGCGTCCGCGCCTGGGCGGCTCCGACCTGGTGGAGAACGAGCGCCATATGCTGCAGGAGATCGACGCTCTGGTGCGTACGAGCCCCATCGCGCTCAAGAAGCCCACGCCGGTCGAAGAAGCCGATACCATCATCGACATCTTCGATAACACGCTGTTCGACGTCATTCCCGTTATCTATCGTCGTTTTGATGACTGGGTGCTGGGCGACAAGGCCGGCACCGTGCCGCCGCTGTGCCCGGCGTTCTTCCACCCCGGCAGCTGGATCGGTTCCGACCGCGACGGCAACCCCAATGTCACCGCCAAGGTGAGCCGCGAGGTTGCTGCCAAGTACTTCACCCATATGGTGCTCAAGCTCGAGGACAAGTGCCGCCGCATCGGCCGTAACCTGACGCTTGAGGCCACCTACAGCAAGCCGTCTGCCGAACTCATCAACCTGTGGAACCATCAGGTCGAGATGAGCACTCAGTACACCGCACGTGCTGAACTGATCTCCGAGCACGAGCCGCATCGCGCCGTTATGCTCGTCATGGCCGACCGTCTGAACGCCACCGTCCGTCGCATCACCGATACCATGTACCACAGCGCCGATGAGTTCCTGGATGACCTGCGCGTCGTCCAGCGCTCCCTGGCCGCCTGCGGTGCCGTCCGTGCCGCCTACGGCCCGGTCCAGACCATCATCTGGCAGGTCGAGTCCTTCGGCTTCCACATGGTCGAGATGGAGTTCCGTCAGCACTCCGTGGTGCACGCCCGCGCCCTCAAGGATATCCACGAGAACGGTATCCATGGCGACCTGCAGCCCATGACGCGCGAGGTTATCGACACCTTCCGTGCCATCGGTTCCATCCAAAAGCGCTACGGCAAGAAGATGGCGCACCGCTACATCATCTCGTTCACCAAGAGCGCCCAGCATGTGGCCGACGTCTTTGAGCTGGCCCACCTGTCCTTTGCACACGAGGAGGATGTCCCCGAGCTCGACGTGATCCCGCTGTTCGAGCAGCTCGAGGACCTCGAGGGCTGCGTCGACGTGCTCGACCAGATGCTTACGCTGCCCGTGGTGCAAAAGCGCCTTGCCCAGACCAACCGCCGCATGGAGGTCATGCTGGGCTATTCCGACTCCTCCAAGGATGCCGGTCCTACCACGGCCATGCTCGCGCTGCACTCCGCGCAGGAGCGCATTGCCAAGTGGGCCGAGAAGAACGATATCGACCTGGTGCTCATGCACGGTCGCGGCGGTGCCGTGGGCCGTGGCGGCGGTCCGGCCAACAAGGCCGTGCTGGCGCAGCCCAAGGGTTCGGTCAACTGCTTCTTTAAGCTCACCGAGCAGGGCGAGGTCATCTTTGCCCGTTACGGCAACCGCACGCTGGCTCAGCGCCATGTTGAGTCCGTTGCCGCCGCAACGCTTTTGCAGTCGGCCCCGAGCGTCGAGAAGACCAACACCGAGACCACGCAGAAGTTCTGGGATATGGCGGAGAAGCTCAACGCAGTAAGCCATGAGCGCTATCTGGACCTGCTGAACACCGAGGACTTTACACCGTGGTTCTCGACCGTGACGCCGTTGACCGAGGTCGGTCTGCTGCCAATCGGCTCGCGTCCCGCCAAGCGCGGCCTGGGCGCCAAGTCGCTCGACGACCTGCGTACCATTCCGTGGATCTTTAGCTGGAGCCAGGCACGCATCAATCTGGCCGCTTGGTACGGCCTGGGCACCGCCTGCGAGCAGTTGGGCGACCTTGACCAGCTCAAGGCTGCCTACCAGGAGTGGCCGTTCTTCCGCACGTTCATCGACAACATCGAGATGTCGATCGCTAAGACCGATCAGCGCATCGCCAAGATGTACCTGCACCTGGGCGATCGCCAGGATCTGTCCGAGAAGGTCTTCACCGAGATGCAGCTCACCCGTAAGTGGGTCCTTGCCATCGTCGGTGACGAGTGGCCGCTGCAGCGTCGCCGCGTGCTCGGCTGCGCCGTCCGCGTGCGTAACCCCTATGTTGACGCCCTATCCATCGCCCAGGTTCGCGCCCTTCGCGAGGTGCGTATGAACCAGGACGAGATGGCGGAGGAGAAGAAGGCCGAGTACATGAGCCTGATTCTTTCGACTGTGACCGGCGTCTCGGCAGGTTTGCAAAACACGGGGTAATCGATAGCCCTGTAGTCGCTGTCCGGGGCTGCCGTATGTTTACTTTCCGGCGCGTCCTCGGACATGCAAGAAGCCCTCGCTGCGCACTTCGTGCGGCGAGGGCTTCTTGCGTCCTGCGGAGTGCGCCGGAAAGTAAACATACGGCAGCCCCTGCGATGTCCTGTCTTCGGCGGAATACTGGCTGAGGGAATATAGTGCGCTTCGCGCGTTTGGAAGGGGCTTCGTGCTGCGGAATGCATTCAGAGGGAAACCCGTCGGGCCTCTTTGTCCTCGGTCTTCTGGGATTGGGGCTGAAGAGATTAAAGTGCGCTTTGCGCCTCGCGTCTTATCGATCGGGTTTGAGGTGCATGTGGCGCTTCTCGACTTATGACTGTAGCGGCCGCGGTCCCGTTTGGGATCGCGGTTGTTTTGTTGTGGGTCAAATATGAACGTTGTGTTAATGAGTCGGTGGACGGTGGTGTTTTTCGGTGAGCGGCGTATCCTTCCAACGGTTTATCTAGTGTGTCAGTTGAAAGGAAGAGGGCGCTCGTCATTGTTTGAATGTGAACTGCCGTTTGACCACAAGACGTTGCATCTGGAGCTCGAGGATAAGAACTTCGCGGGTGTGATGGAAGGTCATCAAAACGAGTTTAAGACCACGAAATCGCAGGAAGAGCTGGTGGAGGAGTCGCTTTCCAACCCTTACGGCTCGCCTTCGCTCGAGGAGCTTTGTGCTGGCAAGAAGGATATTGTCATCATTAGCTCAGATCATACGCGTCCCGTTCCCTCGCGTGTGACGATGCCTATTCTGCTGCATCACATCCACTCCGCTGCGCCTGAGGCGCGCGTTCGCATTCTGGTTGCTACGGGTATGCATCGTCCGTCGACGCACGAGGAGCTCGTCAACAAGTACGGCGAGGAGATCGTTGCCAACGAAGAAATCGTTATGCACGTCGCGACTGACGACAGCATGATGAAAAAGATCGGCACCCTGCCTTCTGGTGGCGAGTGCATCATCAACAAGATTGCGGCCGATTGCGATCTGCTGCTTGCCGAGGGCTTTATTGAGCCGCACTTCTTTGCCGGTTTCTCTGGTAGCCGCAAGTCCGTCCTGCCTGGCATCGCCAGCTACAAGACCATCATGTACAACCACAACGGTCAGTTTGTGAACGATTCCCACTCGCGTGCCGGCAACCTGTGCCACAACCACGTGAGCGAGGACATGTTTGCCGCCGCCGAGATGGCTCACCTTGCCTTTGTGCTCAACGTGGTGCTCAACGGCAAGCACGAGGTCATTGGCTCCTTTGCCGGCGACATCCACAAGGCGCACGAGGCTGGCTGCGAGTTCGTGAAGAGCCTTGCCGGCGTTGAGCCCGTCGAGTGCGAGATCGCCATTACCACTAACGGCGGCTACCCCCTCGATCAGAACATCTATCAGGCTGTGAAGGGCATGTGCGCTGCCGAGGCCACGCTTCCCGAGGGCGGCGTGATCATCGACGTCGCCGGTTGTGCCGACGGTCACGGCGGCGAGGGCTTCTATCACAACATCGCCGACAACGATCCGGCAGAGTTTGAGCGCGCCTGCATCGATCGTCCTAAGGACGAGACCCTGCCCGATCAGTGGACGAGCCAGATCTTTGCCCGCATCCTGGCGCATCACCCTGTGATCATGGTCACCGACCTGTGCGATCACCAGATGCTCAAGGATATGCACATGACGCCGGTCAACACTATCGAGGAAGCGCTCAAGCTCGCCTTTGAGATGAAGGGTGCCGATGCCAAGGTCGCCGTCATCCCCGATGGCCTGGGTGTTGTTGTCGCACAGCACTAGTGCGCGGCTTAAACGAATCGTTTATAACCGACAAGAAAGATAAGGTTTTATGCTTACCAAACTCCTCTGCGAATTCGGCGCAACGGCCCTCATGATCGTCTTTGGCGTGGGTGTTCACTGCGATACCGTGCTCAAGGGCACCAAGTATCAGGGCTCCGGCCATATGTTTGCCATCACCACCTGGTCCTTTGGCATCTCGGTCTGCCTGTTTGTCTTTGGTGGCGCTGTGTGCATGAACCCCGCCATGGTGCTTGCCCAGTGCATCGTCGGCCTGGTGCCGTGGGGCAACTGCATCCCCTTCATGCTTGCCGATATGCTCGGCGGCTTTGTGGGTGCCGTGATCGCTTGGTTTATGTATGCCGATGAGTTCAAGGCTTCCGAGGACGTCGTCGACCCCATTGCCCAGCGCAACATCTTCTCGACCAACCCCACCACCGAGGGCACGAACTATGCTCGTAACTTCTTCTGCGAGGCTATCTGCACCTTCGTGTTCATCAGCGCCATCCTTGCTGCCGCTAGCCGCGCCGGCGAGAACGTTCTGATGCTCGCAATCTGCGTCGGCCTGATCGTTTGGGCCGTTGGCATGGGCATGGGCGGCATCACCGGCTTCGCCATGAACCAGGCTCGTGACCTTGGTCCTCGCATGGCCTATCAGGTGCTGCCGATCAAGAACAAGGCCGACAACAACTGGAAGTATGGTCTGCTTGTTCCTGGCATCGCGCCGTTTGTCGGTGCTATTGTGGCCGCGCTGTTTGTGCATGGTTTCTTGGGCATGTTCTAGTCCAAGGCTACATAGTTGTCCGCTGGCCGCATGGGGTAACTTCCCAGCGCGTCCTCGGACATGAAAGAACCCCCGCTGCGCACTTCGTGCGGCGGGGGTTCTTTCGTCCTGCGGAATGCGCTGGGAAGTTACCCCATGCGGCCAGCTGCGGGATCTTAGTCGCGTTGGAACAAGCAACCCAACATATATATCTGAATATGGATGGGAGGGGCGCTTTGTTTTTGGGTGCCCTTACAAGAAAACGTGACTTGGGGAAGGGATGGGCGCTTTGCTGGGATGGCGCTTTGGGATGGGGGCTTACTTAGCTGAAGAGGGGCTGTATGGCTGATAGGTAGTCTTTGGCTACTTCGGCCCTATCTGCTTGGAAGTTGTGCCAGGCCCACCATTGGACCATTCCTACGAAGCTTGAGGCTATGTGGTGTAGTAGGAAGCTTCGGTCCATGGTGGCGGCGGGGCCGTTTGGGTCGGTGGGGACGGTTTCGGCTGCTCGTGACATGATGGTCTTGCGTAAGCAGTCGGCGAAGACGCGTGAGCCGGCGCCGGCTACGAGGGCTCGTACGCCCTGGCGGCGTTCCCAGAGGTTGTTGAGGATATGCTCGACTTGTACGAGCGGATCATCGAGCGGTGTGCCATCGTCGTCGAGGGCGTGGGTGCAGATGTCGCTCACGAGTTCGGACAGTAGGTCATCTTTGCTCTTGAAGAGGCCATAGAACGTGGCCCGACCCACATGGGCGCGAGCGATGATGTCGCCGACGGTGATCTTGCCGTAGTCCTCTTCGCGCAGCAGTTCGGAGAACGCCGCGACGATGGCGGCGCGGCTTTTTGCCTTGCGGGCATCCATGGCTATGCGTCCGTGTGAACGAGCAGGCAGCGGAGCGTACCGGAGCAACCCTCGTAGGGGCGCTTACCGGCGCCGTAGCCGACGGCCTCGATGCGGTAGCGGGCCGGCAGGTGCTCGGACGTGCGCAGTGCGGCGACGATGGCGGCGCCCGTGGGCGTCACGAGCTCACCGGCGACCGGCGCGGGCGTGAGGGCGATATTGCCCGCTTGGCACAGGTTGACGACAGCGGGGACAGGAATGGGCATAAGGCCGTGGGCACAGCGGATGGTGCCGTGACCCTCGGAGAGCGACTCGACCACGATTTCCTCAATACCTAGGTCATCGAGGCAGATGGCGACAGAGCAGACGTCGACGATGGAGTCGATGGCGCCCACCTCGTGGAACATGACGGTCTCGGTCGTTTTGCCGTGGGCCTTGGCCTCGGCGGCGGCGAGCGCGGTAAAGATGGCGAGCGCGCGACGCTTGGCGCCATCGCTTAGCTGCGAGTCATCGATGATGGCGGTGACATCCGCCAAAGAACGGTGGTGATGGTGGTGGGCGTGATGGTGACCCTCGTGGCCATGACCGTGGGCCTCATGGTCATGCTCGTGGCAGTGCTCGTGTTCGTGCTCGCCATGATCATGATGGTAGTGCTCATGCTCATGTGTGTGCTCGGTGCCCGCTTCGTTGCCGTAGAGCCAGACCATGTCGTGGTCGTGGTTCTCGAGCTCCTCAGCCAGCTGAACATCAAAGTCGCAGGCGTCGATGCCATGCTTGTTTACGCGTGTAACGGCAATCTCAAAGCCGCCGACCGGCAGCGTGGCGAGCTGGTCGCGCAGATGCTCCTCGCTGGCGCCCAGGTCGAGCAGGGCCGCGACGGTCATGTCGCCGCTGATGCCCGAGGTGCCGTCGATGATAAGCGTGTGCTGATGGTTGGACATGAAATGCTCCTTAGCGGGCGCAGGACGTGCCGGCGCTCAGATGATTGATAAGACTTGCCTGATAGGCGGCGCCAAAGCCGTTGTCGATATTGACGACCGAAACGCCGCTGGCGCAGGAGTTGAGCATGGCGAGCAGTGCGGCCATGCCGCCAAAGTTCGCGCCATAGCCCACGCTGGTGGGGACGGCGATGACCGGACAGCTCACAAGGCCTCCGATGACGCTCGCCAGGGCGCCCTCCATGCCGGCGATGGCGATGACCACCTGCGCCTGGGCAAGTTCCTCAGCATGCGCGAGCAGACGGTGCAGGCCGGCGACACCCACGTCGTAGAGGCGATCGACCTCGTTGCCGTAGAACTCGGCCGTCAACGCGGCTTCCTCGGCAACGGGCAGGTCGCTCGTGCCGGCGCAGGCGACGACGATGCGTCCGTTGCCGTTGGGGGAGGGCTTGCCACCCACGAGGGCGAGCTGGGCGTCCGGGACATATCCCAGGTCGATGCCGTTGCCGAGGAGCTCCGAGGTGCGGGCTGCCTTTTCGTCGTCCAGGCGCGTGACCAGGATGCGCTCCTGGCCGGCATCGAGTAATGCTTTGATAATGGCGGCAATTTGCTCGGCGGTTTTACCGGCGCCGTAGGCAACTTCGCCGGCTCCCTGGCGCACCCCGCGCGAAAGGTCTAGCTGCGCAAAGCCCAAATCGGCGGTCGGAGCCGTCTGGATGCGCGTGAGGGCGTCGGCAGGGGTGACTGCTCCGCCGGCAACATCGCTCAGCAGCTGCTCTAGATCTCGCTTATCCATATATGTTCCCTTCGACGGCGCAAAGTTTAGCACTCAAAGGGTATGTTTCCGAACACTAAGACAGAATTGTTCGGAAACTATAGGACAGACTGATTCAATTGCTAGACGGATTGGCTAGTCGCGCAGGATGATGTCCATGGCGAGCATCAGATTGCGCTCGTCGATGGCAAACGGGGCGGCCTCGCGCGTCTTGGGCTTGGCACAAAACGCGATGCCCGTGCCCGCGGCCTGAATCATGGGGATGTCGTTGGCACCGTCGCCGATCGCGACGGTGTGGGCCATATCGACGCCGCACTCAACTGCCCAGTCCAGCAGCTGGATGAGCTTGGACTCCTTGGTCACAATGTCGGCAGCCAACTTACCGGTGAGCTTGCCGTCCACGACCTCCAGACGATTGGCCAGGCAAAAGTCGATGGCCGCGGCGGCCACGATCTTATCGGCGACTTCGTGAAAGCCGCCACTCACGACGCCGACCTTCCAACCCTTGCTGTGTGCCGAGCGCACAAGCTCCAACGCGCCGGGGGTAAATGTCACGCGCTCAAAGGTGCGCTCGAACACGCTCTCGCCCAGGCCGGCGAGCAGCCCCACGCGCTCCTCGAGCGCCTGCTTAAAGTCAAGCTCGCCGCGCATGGCGCGTTCGGTGATCTGTGCCACCTGCTCGCCCACGCCGGCCTCTTCGCCCAACAGGTCGATGACCTCCTGGTTGATGAGCGTGGAGTCGATATCCATAACGATGAGGCGTGCAGTCATGGCGGGCCTTTCCGAGTGCTGTTTTATTGGGGCATATTGTCGCACGTGACGAGCGCGGGCGGGTGTCGCGGCGCGTCAATTGTTTCGTCTCCGTCAAGTCTTTGGGCAGGAGCCACTTTTTCGCGGCACATCGACGCGAGTGCGATAAGATAGAACGCCATGTCTGGCTGCGCGGTTTACGCAGGCTGGGCAAATCTGTACGACGCCGCCCGGAACGACACGGGGCGGCACAGATCCATAAAGGAGGATCACTGGTATGAGCCAGACCCGTCCCATCGATGAGCATTCCATGCACACCCGTACCTGCGGCGAGCTTCGCTTCGAGAACGTGGGCGAAGAGGTCACCCTCACCGGTTGGGTGAGCCGTCGCCGCGACCACGGCGGCCTTATCTTCTGCGACCTTCGCGACCGTGAGGGCATCACGCAGCTTACCTTCGACCCCGAGCACTCCGACGGCGACGCCTTTAAGATCGCCGAGACCATGCGTCCCGAGTGGCCCATCAAGATTCACGGCGTCGTGCGCGCCCGTGGCGAGGAGACCACCAACACCAAGCTCGCCACCGGCGAGATCGAGGTCCTGACCGACCACGCCGAGGTGCTCAACACGTCCGTCACCCCGCCGTTCCAGATTGAGGACGGCATCGAGACCAGCGAGGACACCCGTCTGCGCTATCGCTATCTGGACCTTCGTCGTCCCGAGATGATGGCCAACCTCAAGCTGCGCTCCGACTTTACCTTTGCCATTCGCGAGGCGCTGCACAACCGTGAGTTCATGGAGGTCGAGACGCCCTCCCTGTTTAAGTCCACGCCCGAGGGCGCTCGCGACTTCATCGTTCCCAGCCGTATTCAGCCGGGCAACTTCTACGCCCTGCCGCAGTCCCCGCAGCTCCTGAAGCAGCTGCTTATGGTCGGTGGCGTCGAGCGCTACTATCAGGTTGCCAAGTGCTTCCGCGACGAGGACCTGCGTGCCGACCGTCAGCCCGAGTTCACCCAGGTCGATATCGAGATGTCCTTCGTGGACCAGAACGACGTTATGAGCGCGCTCGAAGAGGTCCTGGCCGACGCCTTCGGCCGCATGGGTGTCGAGATGCCCACGCCGCTGCGTCGCATGGACTACTGGGAGGCCATGGACACCTATGGCTCCGACAAGCCCGATACTCGCTACGGCATGCACCTGGTCGACCTGACCGACATCTTTGCCAACTCCAAGTTCAAGGTCTTCGCGACCGCCGCAAACGAGGAGGGCTCTGTCGTCAAGGCCATCAACGCCAAGGGCGCCGGTGCCTGGGCACGTGCCAAGATCGATAAGCTCGCCGGCGTGGCCTCCACGTTTGGCGCCAAAGGCCTGGCCTGGATCGCTTTCCGCGAGGATGGCTCCATCAACAGCCCCATCGTCAAGTTCTTCTCGGACGAGGAGATGGCGGCTCTGCGTGAGCGCATGAACGTCGAGCCCGGCGACCTTGTGATGTTCGCCGCCGGCCCGCGCCTGCTCTCCGACGAGATCCTGGGCGGCATGCGTTCCCACATGGCTAACGCGCTCGAGATCAAGCGCGAGGGCCACGACTTCCTGTGGGTCGTCAACTTCCCGCTGTTCCACTGGGACGAGGATCGCAAGGCCTATGCAGCCGAGCATCAGCCCTTTACTCTGCCGACCGAGACCGACATCGCCAAGATCGAGGCAGATCCGCTGGCAGCCGGCTCTTGCACCTACGACTTTGTCATGGACGGCTTTGAGGCCGGTGGCGGCGGTATGCGTATCCACAACGCCGAGATGCAGATGTCCATGCTCAAGCTTCTGGGCTTTACCGAGGAGCGCGCCGAGTCTCAGTTCGGCTTCCTCATGGAGGCGCTCAAGTTTGGTGCGCCCCCGATGGGCGGTTTCGCTCTGGGCCTGGACCGCGTGTGCATGCTGCTCACCGGCTCCGACTCCATTCGCGACGTCATGGCGTTCCCCAAGACGGCCAGCGGCTCCGACCTCATGTCGGGCGCCCCGAGTGCCGTTTCCGGCGCCCAGCTCAAGGACGTCAGCCTGCGCTTGATGTAGGCGAGCGGCCACAAATTGCTTGCAACGAGGGAAGGACGTGTGCCTTCCCTCGTTTTTTATGCGCGGGCGTTGCGAGGGCATAGGTTGACCGGACGTGGCGGAAACTGTGTCCCATCGTTGACGCTCGAAGTGGGATGCGGTTTCCATCCCGCCCTCAACAAGCATCTAACGCTACAATAACTATCACGTGGCTGGGTTTGCCGGCCGAATGTGCGATGCCGCGGGAGGGGACATGGTCGAGTTTACAAAGACGATTAAAGATCCGTTGGGACTGCATGCCCGCCCGGTTGCGCTGCTTTACGACATCATTGCCAAGCATCGTAGCAACGTATCGGTCAGTATCGGCGATCGCCATACCGACGGCCGCGATGTAATGGGGCTCATGGCTCTCTACGGCGAGTGCGGCGAGGACATCATCTTCCGCGTTTCGGGCGTAGACGAGGCTTCCTGCGTCACGTCGATCAGAAACCTCTCGCTCTAAGCATGACAGGGCGCGGCAAAGGACAGCTCTTTGCCGCGCCTTTTTGTTTCGTATAGGAAACTTTTTCGGAATCTAAATGGGGACCCTTTCCAAAAAGTTAACCACGTGCTAGTTTACTAAAGCGAACATAGATGTGGTTAACTTTTACCGCGTCGATGTTGAGGACGAACTGACGTTAGGAGCCACTCATGTCTTGCGGACCGCAGATGCCGGCAATGCCGCTTTCGATGGTAAAAGCGGGCGAAACCGTGCGCGTGTCTCGTGTAAAGGGCAATGAGGATATGAAGCACCACCTCAAGGACCTCGGCTTTGTCGAGGGCAGCGAAATTCACGTGGTGAGCTCGAGTGGCGCCAATATCATCGTCACGGTGCTGGGCGCACGCTTTGGTATCGATTCCAAGGTTGCCATGCACATCATGACCGTCAGTTAGTCCGCAGCATTTAAAAAACCGAAAGGGGGAAAAGAATATGAAGACGTTGGGTGACGTTAAGGTGGGCGAGAGCTCTACCATCGTCAAGCTTCACGGCGAGGGCGCGCTTCGCCGTCACCTTATGGACCTGGGCCTCATCAAGGGCACTTCGTTCAAGGTCGTTAAGGTTGCACCGCTCGGAGATCCGGTCGAGATCAACGTGCGCGGCTACGAGCTTTCCATCCGCAAGGAGGAGGCTGCCGTCGTCGAGGTCCAGTAAGGGCCCGCGGCAACTATTTATGCAGATAAAGTTAGGTTTTTCTAACTTAAATTTGCAATGTTGAAGCACATTATCCAGCCCGTGCGGAGAAAGCAGCGCGGGCACACAAGGAAGAAGGATTGAATGGCGGATTCTCAGATCCATGTCGCGCTGGCGGGTAACCCCAACTGCGGCAAGACCACGCTTTTCAACCTGATCACCGGCGCCAACGGCTACGTTGGCAACTGGCCCGGCGTCACGGTTGAGAAAAAGGAAGCCAAGCTCCTGAGTGACAAGAACGTCACGATTACGGACCTCCCCGGCATCTACTCGCTTTCCCCCTACAGCCCCGAGGAGCAGTGCTCGCGCGATTACCTCATGAGCGGCGAGCCCGATGTGGTCGTCCAGGTTGTCGACGCGACCAACCTTGAGCGCAATCTGTACCTGGCACTTCAGGTCATCGAGACCGGCCTGCCCGTGGTCGTGGCCCTCAACATGGCCGACCTCGTGGAGAAGAACGGCGACAAGATCGACACCGACAAGCTGTCCAAGAAGCTCGGTTGCCCGGTCATGATGATCTCGGCCCTTAAAAACAAGGGTATCAAGGAGCTGTTCGAGCAGGTCAAGAAGTCTGCTGCTTCCAAGGGCCAGGTGCCGGAGCACAAGTTCGATTCCTCCATCGAGGACGTTCTGGACCACATCGAGAACAACCTGCCGGCGAGCGTTCCCGCCAACAAGCGTCGCTACTACGCTGTCAAGCTGTTTGAGCGCGACGCGGACGCCTGCAAGCTCATCAACCTCACCAAGGAGAAGGCCGCTCGCGTCGAGCAGCTGGTCGCCCAGTGCGAGCAGGATTGCGACGACGACGCCGAGTCCATCATCACCGGCGAGCGCTATGGCGTGATTGCCCACATTATCGACGAGTGCATGACCAAGGCTCCGGCCAAGATGAGCACCTCCGAGAAGATCGACCGCGTGGTTACCAACCGTATCCTGGGCCTGCCGATCTTTGTGGTCATCATGTTCTGCGTGTACTACATCGCCGTTTCCACCCTGGGCGGCACGGTGACCGACTTCACCAACGACCAGCTCTTCGGCACCGACGGCTGGTACGTGCTCGGTCAGGGTCGCGACGCCTATGACGCAGCTGTTGAGGCTGCGGGCGACAACGCCGACTCGGTCGACCCGGCACAGTACGGCCCCTATGTCCCGGGTATCACCACCGCGGTGCATGACGCTCTCGTGGCGGGCGGTACCGAGGACGGTGGCCTCGTCGATTCGCTGGTCTGCGACGGCATCGTGGCTGGCATCGGCGCCATCATGGGCTTCGTCCCGCAGATGTTCCTGCTCTTTGTGATGCTGTCTTTCTTGGAGGACTGCGGTTACATGGCCCGCGTCGCCTTCATCATGGACCGCGTGTTCCGCCGCTTTGGCCTGTCCGGTAAGTCCTTTATCCCCATGCTCGTGTCCTCGGGCTGCGGCGTCCCCGGCGTCATGGCTACCAAGACCATCGAGAACGAGAAGGACCGCCGCATGACGGTCATGACCACCACGTTCATCCCTTGCGGCGCCAAGCTGCCGATCATCGCCCTGCTTATGGGTTCCATCATTGGCGACTCTTCTACCACCGCTGCGTGGATCAGCCCGCTCTTCTACTTCCTGGGCGTCTTTGCCGTCATTGCCTCGGGCCTCATGCTCAAGAAGACCAAGCTCTTCGCCGGCCGCCCGACGCCGTTTGTTATGGAGCTTCCTGCCTACCACTTCCCGGCGATCCGCTCTTGGGCGCTGCACGTGTGGGAGCGCTGCTTCGCCTTTATCAAGAAGGCTGGCACGGTCATCTTTGCGTCCACCGTCGTCGTTTGGTTCCTCTCCAACTTTGGTAGCTACAACGGCGCCTTTGGCTACCTGCCTTCCATGGAGGGCATCCCCGAGGAGTTCATGGATTACTCCGTGCTTGCCATGTTCGGCAACCTGGTCGCTTGGATCTTCGCCCCGCTCGGCTTTAGCACCTGGCAGGCCACCGCACTGACCGTCTCGGGTCTCGTTGCCAAGGAGAACGTTGTCGCCACCGCCGGCTCGCTGCTCTCTGTCGCCGACGCCGGCGAGACCGACCCGAGCCTGTGGACCGCGTTTGCGGCTATGTTCCCGACCATGGGCGCTTGCGTCGCCTTTGGTGCCTTCAACCTGCTGTGCGCTCCGTGCTTTGCCGCTATCGGCACCATCCGTAACCAGATGAACTCCGGTAAGTGGACCGCGATTGCCATCGGCTACGAGTGTGCCTTTGCTTGGGTCATCGGCCTGTTCATCAACCAGTTCTATAACCTGCTTGTTCTTGGGCAGTTTGGTATCTGGACGGTTGTGGCCATCGTGCTGCTGGCTGCGATGCTCTTCCAGATCTTCCGTCCCATGCCCAAGCATGCATGGACCGACGAGGACGAGACCAACACCGCTTCTGCCACGGTTTCCGCCTAAGTCCGAATAAGGATCAGCCCCTTTCCACGAGCCCGGGTGTCCCAGCGACACTCGGGCTTTTTGGTGAGGGAGATGTGGCGTTTCCGCAGATAAAACCGACCAAAATATACCTGTCCCTTTTTGGAAGGTGGAGAATGGGGTAAAGTAAGTGGTGGTTAACTAGAGGAGGCTTGCTATGGCACCTATCGATATTGTTGTACTGGCTGTTATCGGCATTGCGTTTGTCGCCGTGTGCGTGCGCATTTATCGCAAGGGCACCTGCGCCGACTGCGCTCAGGGCGGCGTTTGCACGGGACATTGTTCCAACAAAAAAACCTGCGCCGCACTTAAGGGCGTGGACAAAATCGCCGAAGACTTGGGCCGCGGTATCAAATAAAGGTCCAGGCACCCAAGCGCCTCGCGAGCATCCGTTCGCGGGGCGCTTTGCACATTTGGGGGAGAGCGCGGCGAGTTGAAGAGTCATTTTGGGGTATCGTTACCTGTACTGTTAATTGGCAACTTATCTATAACGGAGTAACCCCATGAGCGCTCGCGTAACCATGAAGGACATAGCCGCCGAGCTTGGCGTTTCCATCAATACCGTGCACAAGGCCCTGACGGGTAAGGCCGGCGTGAGCGAATCCGTGCGCTCCAAGGTGAATGCTAAGGCCGAGGCCATGGGTTACCATCGCAATACGAGTGCCTCGAGCCTGCGCCGCAAGGATATCAACCTGGTGTTTTGCCTGCCCCGCGCATCGTGCGAGGGGGCGTACTTTTTCCGTTACCTTTGGGAAGGCTGCAACCGCTTTGAGCAGGAGGTCATCGACCGGGGCATTACGGTTGAGCGCGTTGAATTTGGCGTGGGTGGCTACGCCGATGCGCTCGAGCAGATTGATGAGCGTCTGCAGGTAGGCGAGAAGATTGACGGCCTGCTTGCCTATGTTCCGGGCGATGACCGCGCAACCGAGCTCTTGAGGCAGATTGCCGAGGCGGGCGTGACAATCGAGCTCGTAGACGGCGACCGCCCGCACCTCGATCGCCTGGGTGCCAGTCTTGCGGACTATTCCGCGGCGGGCAGTCTTATGGCGGAGCAGGCGGCAAATCTGGTCCACGCTTCTGGGGTTGACGCCCGCGTGCTCCTGTTGGCGGGCGACCCCTATACCGATTCACACTACCTGACCGCCCGCGCCTTTCATAATTACCTGCGCGAACACGATATTCCATGGCAGGTTGAGGACCTTGCCGGCGCCCATGCGCAAGTTAAACAGCTCGAGCGCGAGCTTGAGCAGCGCTTGAGTGCGCCGGATGCTCCCGAGCTCATCTGTAGCGTTTTTGCCGTTGGTTCCGAGGTGGTCGCCGACGCGCTTGTTTCAAGCGGCAAGGCCGGCAAGGTCATGGTAATCGGCAACGACCTGTTCCCCGAGAGCGCCTTGGCCTTGCGCCGTGGCATCTTTACCAATATTGTCTATAAGGACCCGGTGAGCCTGGCCTACCGTGGCGCCAAGACCTTGGGTGAGTATCTGCTGTGGGGTAAAACTCCGGCGGAGCCCGTGCAGAAGGGTGCTGTGGAGATGGTGTTTGCCAGCAACGTCGACCGCTACTGCGAGCTTGCGGGAATCTAGACAACCCGGGTTATCGATGTAAGAGATCCGTTGGGGGCTGTCCCCAGCGGATCTTTTTTATCGCCCGGCATGGATAAGGCACCTGCTCGACCGTTGAGGGCCAAAAACCAACCGCTCACCCCGTGATGGTTAGGTGAACGTTCACCTTTCAAGTCGAAATGGACTACTATAGTGAACGTTCACCTAGAGGATAACGAGCGCATCGTGCGCTCGCTCCGCCAACAAAGGGGTTGTTTGATGAAAAACTTCATGGACGATCAGGATTTCCTGCTGAGCACCAAAACCGGTGAGGAGCTGTTCCACAACTTTGCCGAGGGCATGCCCATCGTTGACTACCACTGCCACATTTCTCCCAAGGAGATCTGGGACGACAAGCGTTTTGAGAACATCACCGAGGTTTGGCTGGGCGGTGACCACTACAAGTGGCGCCTGATGCGTGCCAACGGCGTCGACGAGCGCTTCATTACCGGCGATGCCCCTGCTCGCGAGAAGTTCCAGAAGTGGGCCGAGACCCTGGGCCGTTGCGTGGGCAACCCCGTCTTTGAGTGGAGCCACCTGGAGCTTAAGCGTTACTTTGGCTACGAGGGTGTCCTGAACGGCAAAACCGCTCAGGAGGTCTGGGACCTTGCCAACGCCAAGCTCGCTGAGGCTAGCTTTACCTGCCGCAACCTGATCAAGCAGTCCAACGTCCGCATGATCTGCACTACCGACGACCCCGCCGACAGCTTTGAGTGGCACAAGAAGATTGCCGCCGACGACAGTTTTGACGTTCAGGTCGTTCCCGCCATGCGCCCCGATGCCGCCCTGCGCATCGAGCGTGGCCAGGAGTTCGCCGACTACTGCAAGCATCTCTCCGAGGTTGCCGGCATTGAGATCAGCGACTTCGAGGGCATGAAGGCCGCCATCTCCAAGCGCTACGACGTTGCCCACGAGCTGGGCTGCCGCGCTTCCGACCACGCGCTCGACTACGTTATGTACGCCGACGAGATCGAGGCCATCTTTGCCAAGGGCCTTGCCGCCGAGCCGCTTACCGAGGACGAGGTCCTCAAGTACAAGACGGCCTTTATGCAGTTCGTCGCCGGCGAGTATGTCCGCCTTGGCTGGGCCATGCAGCTGCACTTTGGCTGCAAGCGTGACAACAACCGCGCTATGTTCGCCAAGCTCGGTCCCGATACCGGCTACGACTGCATCTCCAACTACACGCCGTCCGACCAGCTGGCCGATTTCCTCAACTCCATCCAGGAGTCCACGGGTCTGCCCAAGACCATCCTGTACAGCCTGAACCCCATCGACAACACCATGATCGATACCGTGATGGGCTGCTTCCAGGAGGCTCCGACCGCCGGCAAGATCCAGAACGGCTCTGCCTGGTGGTTCAACGACAACGAGATCGGTATGCGCGAGCAGCTTACGGCTCTGGCTAACGAGGGCGTGCTGGGCAACTTTGTGGGCATGCTTACCGATTCCCGCTCCTTCCTGTCCTACCCGCGTCACGAGTACTTCCGTCGCGTGCTGTGCGGCGTGATCGGCGAGTGGGTCGAGCAGGGCAAGTATCCGGCCGACATGGAGCTGCTGGGAGCCATCGTGCGCGACATCAGCTACAACAACGCGGTCCGCTACTTTGGCTTTGACCTGGATACCGTCGAGGCCTAAACCCGCATCGAATCACACCGAACTCGGGAGCGCCGTTGCCACACGCGGCGCCCCCGTTTTGCCTGCACGCTAACAGCAATCTAAGGAGAGACATCGATGGAGAACATCAGCTACGAGACGCTCGAGAAGATCGGCTACAAGGGCTACCTGCTGCCCAAGGACGCGCCCGAGAAGGTTCTGCAGTTTGGCGAGGGCAATTTCCTGCGCGCCTTTGTCGACCGCTTCTTTGACATGGGCAACGAGGCAACCGGCTGGAACGGCAAGGTTGTCATGGTGCAGCCCATCAGCGGCGCCTTTGGCTTTGCCGACGGCATCAATGCCCAGGACGACCTGTACACCGTGCTGGTGCGCGGCAAGGAGAGCGGCAACACGGTCGACGAGTCCCGTGTGATCAGCGCCTGCAGCCGCTGCCTCAATCCGTATCGTGAGGACGACTACCGCGCCATGATGGAGGTCGCCGTCTCCGACGATTTGGAGATTATCGTCTCCAACACCACCGAGGCTGGCATTGCCTACGATCCGTCCTGCAAGGCCGACGACATGCCGCCCGCGAGCTTCCCCGCTAAGCTTGCCCAGGTGCTCCACACCCGCTGGGCCGCCGGCAAGCCGGGCGTCATCGTGCTCGCCTGTGAGCTCATCGATCACAACGGCGAGGAGCTGCTGCGCATCATGAACCAGTACGTGAGCGACTGGGGCTGGGAGGACGAGTTTGCGCAGTGGATGGCCAACGACTGCACCGTCTGCACCACGCTCGTCGACACTATCGTCCCCGGCCGTATCCGCGACCCCAAGGAGGCCGCTGCCGTGGCCGAGCGCCTGGGCTACGAGGATCCCTTCCTGGCCGTGCGCGAGCCCTTCCAGATGTGGGGTATCCAGGGCGATGAGTCGCTCAAGGAGCGTCTGCCCTTCGTGAAGGCCGGCCTGCCGGGTGTCTTTGTGACCCCCGATGTCACCCCGTACAAGAAGCGCAAGGTCCGCATCCTCAACGGCGCCCACACTGCCTTTGTTCCGGGCTCCTGGGTTGCCGGCTTTGACATCGTGCGCGATTGCATGCACGACGAGACCGTTCGTGGCTTCATGAACACCATGCTCTACGACGAGGTCATCCCGACGCTTGCCGCCGATCTTGATGTCGAGGACTGCAAGGCCTTCGCCGCTGCCGTCGAGAACCGCTTCGACAACCCGTTTATCGACCACGCGCTGCTCTCCATTTGCCTCAACTCAACCGCCAAATGGCGCGCTCGCGACCTGCCCACGCTCAAGGACTATGTTGCCGAGACCGGCAGCCTGCCCAAGTGCCTGGCGACGAGCCTCGCTACGCTCATTGCCTTCTATACGCAGGAGCTCGTTGCTCGCGAGGGCGATGGCCTGCACCTGCGCCGCGCCGACGGCACCGAGTACACCGCTCAGGACGATGCCTTCGTGCTCGACTTCTACGCCGCCCACGCCGGTGCAGACGATGCCGAGCTGGTGCACGACGTGCTCAGCAACGAGCAGATGTGGGGCGAGGACCTTACGCAGATCGCCGGCCTTGAGGAGTTTGTCGTCAACGCGCTTGCCGTTGTGCGCGCCGAGGGCGCCAAGCAGGCATTTGCCAACGCCCAGGCCTAAATCCTTCTGTGCGTCCGCCGGGCAACTGGCGGGCGCCCGCTGACTTCTGCTCAACCTGTAGGGTTAGGACCATTTGTAATGAACACTATCCAGATCAATCCGGCCGACAACGTGATCGTCGCGCTGTCGCCGCTTGCCAAGGGCACCGCCGTCGCGGTTCCCGGGGTGGGCGAGGTCGTTGCCGCGGAGGATATTCCGCAGGGCCACAAGATGGCCGTGCGTGCCATTGCGGCGGGGGAGGACGTCGTCAAGTACGGTCTTCCTATCGGTCACGTGACGGGCGACATCCAGCCCGGTCAGTGGCTTCATACGCATAACGTCAAGACCAACCTTTCGGGCGAGGTCGAGTACGCTTACAACCCGACGCATCCGGTCGTTGAGCCGGTTGAGCCCGAGACCTTTATGGGCTTCCGCCGCGCTGACGGTCGCGCCGCCACGCGCAACGAGCTGTGGATCATCCCCACGGTCGGCTGCGTCAACGAGGTCGCACGTGCCATGTGCGAGCAGGCTCAGGATCTGGTCGAGGGCTCGCTGGAGGGCGTTTACTACTTCCCGCATCCCTTTGGCTGCTCGCAGACCGGTGCCGACCATGCCCAGACGCGCCGTCTGCTGGTGGCGCTCTCGCGTCACGCAAACGCTGCGGGCGTGCTGTTCCTGTCCCTCGGTTGCGAGAACTGCACGCACCAGCAGGTACTCGACGAGCTCGGTGACTTCGATCGCGAGCGCGTTCGATTCCTCGCCTGCCAGGATGTAGCCGACGAGCAGGTCGAGGGTCACAAGATCCTGTCCGAGCTTGCCGACATGGCCAAGCAGGCCAAGCGTGAGCCCATTCCTGCCTCCGAGCTGGTCATTGGCCTTAAGTGCGGCGGCTCTGACGGTCTTTCGGGCATTACCGCCAACCCCACGATCGGTCGCGTGAGCGATATGGTCGTCGCCCGCGGCGGCACGTCGGTGCTTACCGAAGTTCCCGAGATGTTTGGCGCGGAGAGCATTCTGCTCGATCGCTGCGAGGACGAGCGGGTCTTCAACGCTGCCTCTGACATGCTCAACGGCTTTAAGGACTACTTTATCAGCCATGGTGAGGTGGTCTACGAGAACCCGAGTCCCGGCAACAAGGACGGCGGTATTACCACGCTCGAGGACAAGAGCTGCGGCTGCGTGCAAAAGGGCGGATCTGCCCCCATCGTCGACGTGCTGCCGTATGCCGGCCAGGCTACCAAGCATGGCCTGAACATGCTGTGTGGCCCGGGTAACGACATGGTATCCACCACGGCCCTGACGGCTGCCGGCTGCCACGTGATCCTGTTCTCGACCGGCCGCGGCACGCCGTTTGGCGCGCCGGCGCCCACGCTCAAGGTGTTCACCAACCAGCGTCTGTGCGACCACAAGGCCAACTGGATGGACTTTAACGCCGGCGTGGTCGCCATGGGCGAGCGTACGCTCGACGAGGCTGCCCACGACCTGTACCAGCTGGTGCTAGAGACGGCGAGCGGCAAGCTTACGAGTGCCGAGCGTCGCGGCTGCCACGAGATCAGCATTTGGAAGGACGGCGTCTGCCTGTAGCGGCAAATGGATTCGCATAGGCCACTGTTGACCATGGCCCCGTCGGGAGTGTTCCCGGCGGGGCCATGTTTGTTTCGTCTGTTCAAGCGTGTCTTCCTGGGGGGCACGGAAGCCGCAAAACAATAAACGTTCACCTAATCGACCTCAAATTTAAACCCACTCAATACCCATGTAATCGTGATTTTTTTCAAGTCAGATGTCCGTTTAACGGCAAAAAACGACCGTTCAAGGATAATATACAAGTGAACGTTCACCTATCATAAGCAATCGCGCATAATCTAGCTAAACGTTCACCCTACGAGCGGACGACATGCAGACAGACATCGGTATGGACTCCAATGTCTTGTTACAAGACAATCGAGAAAAGAGAGGGAGCTCGATGACTAACAAGATCGGTAAAAAGCGCAAGATCACATTCTGGACGCGCTTGGGCTTTGGCATGGGCGGTATGCTCAACTCCGGCGCCCTGAGCTTTACGCACAGCTATATGGTGCTGTTCCTGTCAACGGAGTGCGGCCTGTCCGCAGGCGAGGCCGCGCTCATCAGCTCGTTCGCCATCTATCTCAACGCCATTCTTTGCCCGCTGATGGGTTTTGTGGCCGATAACTTCTATGCCACCAAGATTGGCCGCATCTTTGGTCGTCGCCGTTTCTGGATTTTGCTGGCTATCCCGATGATGGTCGCCGAGCCGCTCATCTTTGTGGCTACGCCGTTTGGTTTCCCGTACTACTTTGTGTTGTACCTGATCTACAACGTCGCGTACACGTTCTGCACCGCCAACCTGTCGCCGCTTACCATCGAGATGACCGATGACTTCAAGGAGCGTACGTACCTCACCGGCTACAAGCACCTCTTTGGTAACGCCGCCGGCTTCCTGATGGCAGCACTCGTCGGCTTTGGCTTTGGCACCTTCGGCGAGACCAACCCGTTCAGCTACTTCATCATCGCTACGATCAACGCTTCGGTCATGGCAATCTCGCTGCTGTGCGTGTACCTGTCTACGTGGGAGCACACCCCCGAGGAGGTCGCTCAGGAGAAGATCGAGAGCGTCGGCGAGGGTATCAAGAAGTTCTTCATCGACGTTGTCTCCACCTTCCGCAACAAGTCCTTCCGCAAGGTCCTGTATGCACAGGTCTCCACGAAGCTCGCTGCTGCCTGCTGGTCTGCCTGCCTGTCCTTCTTCATCGTCTACTGCCTGCAGATTCCTAAGTCCTACGAGTCCGTGATGGAGATGCCCGGCAAGGTCGTCGCTATCGTCTGCACCGCCATCTGGGTCGCCCTCATGGCCAAGAAGGGCTTCCACAAGTCTTGGTACCTGGCCAACGTCGGCTGTGCTGCGTGCATCGTCGCCTATAACTACTTCGCCTTTGGTCAGATCAACGGCACCTCCACGGTCGCCATCGCCATGATCGCCTACCCCATCATCTTCGCCATCTGGAAGTTCTTCTACGTTGGCTTCCAGTACCTGCCCGATGTCCTGCTCAACTACATCCCCGATGTCGATGAGCTCATCACCCTGCGTCGTCGCGAGGGCATCTACAGCTCCGCACAGCAGCTCTGCCAGCAGATCGCCCAGGCTGTTGCCGTCAACGTATGGGCTATCGTCCTTGCTGCCTCCGGCTTCATTCAGACCGCCGGCAACAGCGACGCCGTGACCCAGCCCGCCACCGTGCCTCTGTACATCTGCGGCTACATGCTCATCGGCTGCGCCGGCTTCTTCCTGCTCGCGGCCGTCCTTGCCCGCGGCATCAAGATTGACAAGGAGCAATGCGACATCCTTTGCGACGAGATCCACCGTGTCAAGGAGGGTGGCAAGATGGCCGACGTCAAGCCCGAGGTCAAGGCGCTTTGCGAGGAGCTCTCCGGCTTTAAGTACGAGGACTGCTTCGCCCACAACAATGTTGGCTTCCAGGACGGCAGCGTAATTCCCGCCGAGTAGGGCAGGCGCATCGTCCAAACCACAGGGCCGTGCCACCGGAGATCAACCGGCGGGTACGGCCCTTTTTTAAAAACGAGTAGTATGAACTTCTGATTACATTTGAGGGAGAGACCCATGGAGACGAACGTTATCTGGCGCAATGCCCGCGCGGCCGTTATCGAGCTCGACGATGGCGGCTACTTTACCTGTGGCGATACGTGGGAGATCTTTGTCAACGATGAGCCCGCCGGTACCACGAATACGGTCGAGACCTATGTCGATGGCCTGACCCCCGGCAAGCGCAACCTGATCCGCTTTGTCTGCGGCGAGCGCGAGTTGAGCGTAGGCGTCACCACGCCGGCGGAGCCCTTTACCATCAACGTTCGCGACTGCGGAGCCAAGGGCGATGCCGAGCACGATGACACCACCAACGTTCAGGCTGCCATCATGGCCTGCCCCAAGGGCGGGCGCGTGCTGATCCCCGCCGGCAACTACCGCATCAAGTCCCTCTTCCTTAAGAGCAATATCAACATCGAGCTTGCCGAGGGCGCGGTGCTGCTGGCCCGCCACGACCGCGCCGCGCTTGCCTACATTCCGGGTACGGTCGCGGGCGACGAGGGCGCCGGGTATGCCGGCACCGACATGCTGCCCCTGGGCCGCTGGGAGGGCGAGAGCTTCTCGACCTACTGTTCGACCTTTACGGGCCTGAGCGTGCACGACGTGTGCATCTATGGCCGCGGCACCATCGACGGCCAGACCGATTTTGCCGAGGACAACTGGTGGAATAAGGACTTTAAGAACATCTTCCGTCCCGAGGAGGGCCGCGAGATCGCCCGCCCGCGCATGATCTTCCTGTCCGAGTGCGAAAACGTGAGTCTTGCCGGCTTTACCGTGCGCAACAGCCCGGCGTGGAATATCCATCCCATTCTGTGCGAGCACGTCGATGCCCTGTGCCTGTCCATCGAGGGTCCCAAGAACTCCCACAACACCGACGGTTTCGATCCCGAGAGCTGCGGTTTTGTCCGCATCCTTGGCTGTCAGTTCTCGGTGGGGGACGACTGCATCGCCATCAAGAGCGGCAAACTGGGCATTGAACCCGAGCTCCGTCCCGCCACGCACGACGTGCTGATCTCGCACTGCTACATGCACGACGGCCACGGTGCCGTGGTGCTGGGATCCGAGGCCGCCGGCGGCATCAAGGACCTCACCGTGAGCAAGTGCCTCTTTGAGCGCACCGACCGCGGCCTGCGCGTCAAGACACGCCGCGGACGCGGCAAGGACGCCGTCAACGAGGGCATCACCTTCGAGCACATTCGCATGGATAAGGTGCTCACGCCCTTCGTGGTCAACTCGTTCTACTTCTGCGACAAGGACGGCAAGACCGACTACGTGCAGTCTCGCGAGGCGCTGCCCGTCGACGACCGTACGCCCGGCTTTGGCGCCACGACGTTTTGCGATATCGAGGCCACCAACTGCCATGCGGCCGCGGCCTATATCACGGGCCTTCCCGAGAGCAAGGTGACGCGCCTGACGTTCCAGGATGTCCATGTGACCTTTGCCGCCGATGCCGAGCCCTTTGTGCCGGCCATGGCCTGCGGCGTGGAGCCCATGGTGCGCCAGGGCATCATCGCGCAGAACGTGAAAGTCCTCGACCTGCAGAACGTGCGCATCGAGGGTCAGGATGGCGACGAGCTGCAGCTGCAAAACGTCGACAAGGTTATCCGCGCGTAGGGTAGTGCTCCTGCACAAGTGAATACGGCATGTTGAGGCGTGCGACGGTCGGGTCTGCCCGGCTGTCGCACGCAATCTATAGGTGCCGGCATTGCATGGTGGGTGTTCTGTGACAGAAAGCGTAATGACAGATGAGTGGTAAAGAACAGCTCTTTGAGGTATCGCTCGAACGCGAAGGCGCGTATCGCAGCATTTCGGCGGCGCTCGAGGCGGCGGAGCGGTGTGTGCCCGATGTGACCGTGCCGGTGCGCGTGCTGGTGGCGCCGGGCGAGTATCGCGAGCAGGTCGAAATTCGTCGTCCGTATGTGACGCTCGAGGGCGAGACGGCCGACAGCGTGCGTATCGTGGGAGGCCTGGGTGCCAAGATGCCTTCGGAAGATGGTAGCGGCCAGGATGGAAGACTCGGCACCTTCCGTACGTACACGGTGCTGGTCGATGCCGACGACGTGACGCTTGCGGGTCTAACAATCGAAAACAACGCCGGTGATGGGCGCGAGGTCGGTCAGGCGATTGCCCTGTATGCCGATGGTGACCGCCTGGTTGTCGATGCCTGCTGCATTAAGGGACACCAGGACACGCTCTTTTTGGGGCCGCTGCCGCTGCGCGAGGCCAAGCCGGGCGGCTTTATAGGCCCCAAGCAGTTCGCCCCGCGCCGCGTGGGGCGGCAGTATTTTCGACGTTGCCGGATCGAGGGCGATGTCGACTTTATCTTTGGCGGCGCGCGTGCCTACTTTGAGGGGTGTGAGATTCGCTCGCTCAACCGCGATATGGATGTCAACGGGTATGTAACGGCAGCCTCCACGCCTCAGGGCGAGCCGTACGGATTTGTGTTTCATGGCTGTTCGTTTACAGCCGATGAGGGCATTGCCCCCGGATCGGTCTATCTGGGTCGTCCATGGCGCGAGTGGGCCCAGACCGTTTTGCTCGAATGCTGGCTGGGCCCCCATATTTCACTCGAGGGTTGGTGGGATTGGAATAAGCCAGCGGCACATGACGGCACCCTGTATGCCGGCGGTGCCCTGTTTGGCCCGGCGGGCGATACTGCCGCTTGGGTGCCGTGGGCGCATTGCCTGACCGGTCAGGATTCCGAACGCTATGCGCGTGACCGAGTGCTTGCCGGCACGGATGGTTGGGATCCCGAGGGCGGCGACGGTGATGCGGTAGAGACGGCCGGGCTATCTGCCAATGGCCGCACCGTGCACATCGAGACGTACTACGAGGACGAACCTGCGCTGCGCGCCCGACTGAAGCGCGAGGGGCGCTCGGCCGCATTTACGGGCAAGACTCCCACAGACTTTGAGGCATGGAAGGCTGCGACCAGGACTCGTCTGTACGATATTTTGGGTCTTTCGCTTATGGACCGCGCCCCGATTGAGATTCGTGAGCTCAATCGCGTACGGGTTGCCGGCAGCATCGTGCGTACTCATGCGGTGTTGCAGGTTGAGCACGATGTGTGGATGCCGTTTTACCTGTTGGAGCCGTCCCGCCCCAAGCTTGACGAGCGGGGACTCAAGCGCTGCTATATCTGCCCGCATGGTCACCAGGGGGCGGGTGCTGCAAGCATAGCCGGCGTTGCGGGCGTGCCGGCGGTCGACGATGCCGTGCGTAAGTTCAATTACGACTACGGTCTGCGTTTGGCGCGCATGGGTTACGTGACCGTCTGCCCCGATGCGCGTGGTTGGGGATACCGTCGTGACTGGAAGGGTCAGGGCGACGACGAGAACAGCTACCTGCGCGGTACGTGTCTGAATCAAGCACGTATGGCCGCGCCGCTGGGTCTTACGGTCGCGGGCCTCAACGCCTGGGACAACATGCGCTTGATTGATTACTTGGAGACACGCGGTGACATTGCCATGGACGATCTGGGCTGCTTTGGTTTTTCGGGCGGCGGTTACATGACGTTGTACCTGGCCGCGCTCGACCCGCGCGTGCGCAAGGCGTTTGTCTCGGGCTATCTGTACGGCGTTGATGATTCGCTACTGCACCTCAACGGCAATTGCAGCTGCAATTACACGCCTGGACTCTGGCGTCTGCTCGATATGGGCGACATTGCATCGCTTGTCGCGCCACGGCCGCTCTTGGTTCAGAGCTGCGAGAAAGACCATCTCAACGGCGCCCGCGGGCTTGCGAACGTAGACGAGCAGCTCGATATCGTTCGCGACGCCTACGCGCTGCTGGGCAAGGACGAAAACCTTCTGCACGAGGTCTGCCCGGGTGGACACCACCTGGGCGTGGCGCATCTTGCCGAGGATATCGAATGGCTCGATTCGCAAGTTGCGGAATACGCCCACGCATAGCCCCTCGGATGTTGTGAATGAACGGTATGTACCTGTATGACCGCCGGTGTGCGGGTGAGGAGAAGAATATGGAAACGAAAAACTTGAGCGAATCGACCGTCTGCTGCTTTGGCGATTCGACCACCTGGGGCGATAACGGATGCGGCGGGGGAGGCAACGACATCTCTTGGACCTCGCACCTGGGTGCGCTGCTGGGCGGCGCTACGATCGAGAACTTTGGTATTAAGGGTTCGCGTATTGCCGTCAAGGCCGACCGTAGCGATTCGTTTGTTGAGCGCTTGGACGGCATCGATCACACGGCAGATATCTGCATCGTCTTTGGCGGCGTTAACGACTTTAGCCGTAACGTGCCGCTGGGAGAGCTGGGCAGCACGGACGTGCACGAGTTCTACGGTGCGCTCGACTACCTGATCCGCACCATCACGGCGCGCTCGCCTCAGGCAAAGCTGATGTTTATGACGCCGTGCAAGACGAGCGGCAAACACGAGAAGGATATTCCGGCAAGCAACGAGGCCAACCATCTGGGCCTGACGCAAGACGCCTATGTGCGCGCGATGCTGGAGGTCTGCGATCGCTACTCGGTGCCGGTGATCGACCTGTATGCGCAAAGCGGCATCAGCCCGTTTTTGCCGGAGCACCGCGAGCTCTACATGCCGGACGGTCTGCATTACAGCCCTGCCGGCTATGAGCGCCTGGCGCATCGCATCGCTGCGGGCCTCACCGCCGTTTGCCGTTAAAAGTTTGCCGTTCACGGGGATTATAGGGTTAACGTTCACCCTATAATCCCCGTTCGCGTTACACTAGGGGAAACGTTCACCCATCAATAACGTCAGAGGGGACAGCAATGGGTTGCAATCAGATTCTGGACCGTTATATCGAGCAGTTGATCGAGACCTCTACGCCTCAGGCGCCGGCCTGGAATATCGAAAAGCTTCGCGCCGGCAAGGAGAACACCTGGAATTACATTGACGGCTGCATGATCAAGGCACTCATCGAGCTGTACGAGATCACCGGCGAGCAGCGCTACCTGACTTTTGCCGATGACTACATCGATTTCTTTGTCCAGGACGATGGCACCATCAAGCATTACAATCCCCAGGAGTACAACCTCGATAACGTCAATGCAGGCAAGACCCTCTACAAACTCTATGACCTGGTAGGCAAGCCCAAGTACCGTGCCGCCATGGATACCATCTATCGTCAGCTCGAAACCCAGCCGCGTACCAAAGAGGGTGTGTTTTGGCACAAGGCCGTCTACCCCAACCAGATCTGGCTCGACGGCATGTACATGGCGCAGCCGTTCTACATGCAGTACGAGCTGAGCTTCCACAACCGCCGTGCCTGCTCGGATAGCTTCCATATGTTCCAGGTCGTGCATGACCTGATGCGCAACCCCCTCAACGGTCTGTACTATCACGCCTACGACGCGAGCCGCAAGCAGTTCTGGTGCGATCCCGTCACCGGTCTTTCGGCCAACTTCTGGCTGCGCGCCGAGGGCTGGTTTGCCATGGCGCTCATCGATACCTGGGAGCTCATGCCGCCCTCGATGTCGGCCGAGAAGGACGAGATCCGCAAGATGTTCCACGACCTGATCGACGCCATGCTGCCGTATCAGGACGAGAAGACCGGCATGTGGCACCAGGTCATCAACCTGCCCAATATCGCCCCCAACTATCTGGAGGAGTCGGGCAGCGCCATCTTTGCCAACGCCATCATGAAGGGCGTGCGCCTGGGCGTGCTGGGCGAGCGCTACTACCAGTACGGCCGCCGTGCGTTTGACGGCATCTGCGACACGTGCCTGTCCGAGCGCGACGGACAGCTGGCGCTCGACAACATCTGCCTGGTGGCGGGTCTTGGCAACACCGCGCACCGCGAGGGCACGTTTGGCTACTACATGAGCGAGCCCGTTGTCAAAAACGACGCGAAGGGCGTGGCGCCGCTGGTGCTTGCCTATATCGAGACCATGCATCATGACAAGCTTGCCGGTAAGCGCGATCCGCTTGCCCCTTCGGGCGTGTGCTCCATCGACGACCCGTTTGGCGGATACACCCCGGGCATCAATGCGTGCAAGGAGGTCTAGGCATGGCGCAGTCGAAAGGCGCGCTGAGCGTCGGTGTGCGCCTGCACGACCTGCCCGAGGGCACGGTCGAGGAGCGCATTCGCATGGCGGGCAAACTGGGTTTCTCGTGCATTCAGCTGCCGAGCAAAGTGCTCTACAAGTCCTTTGGCATTAACCGTTCCGGCCTTACGCGCGAACTCGCCGACCATCTGCGCGAGGTGCTCGACGCTAGCGGCGTGCAGGTGGCGGTGCTCGGCTGCTACAAAAACCTGGCCACGCCCGATCAGAATCAGCTGGTCGATACCTATGCCGAGTATGAGGCGTGCCTGAGGTTCGCGCGCTGGCTTGGGGGCTGTCCGGTGGGGACCGAGACGGGGCGCCCCAACGCGCAGAACAAGATGGCCGACGACCGTTTTTCGGCCGCTGCGCTCGATGCGTTTTGCAAAGGGCTCGCACGCGTGTGCTCGATGGCCGAAAAGGAGGGCGGCGAGCTTCTGGTCGAGCCCGGCTGGAACGAGATCGTCAATACGCCCGAGCGCTGCCGCGAGGTTCTGGAGCGCGTTTCGAGCACCGCACTCGGCGTGATCTACGACCCGGTGTCGCTGCTGCATCCCACGATCGTCGGTGAGGCTTCCGAGCAGGTGTCGCGCATGCTGCATTTGTGCGGCAGCAAGATTCGCGTGCTGCATGCCAAGGACTACGAGATCGTAGACAACGAGGACGAAGCCGGCTGGTGCGACGGTACGGGTTCTCGCCTGGTGTGCTACGGCGTGGGCGAGACGGGCCGCTATGACTTTGAGCCCGTGGTGGCCTGGGCGGCTGCCGCCTGTTCGGGGATTCCTTGCGTGGTCGAGAACAGCGTGCCGGCGACGGCGGCTAGCTGCCTGGCGACACTCGAGCGCATGTCCGCTCGCTGCGGGGCTCCGCATCGCGAGATATAGCATTGGCTTTTGCCGTGGCGGCATATTGAGTTTGCTTGACTGGGGGCGGCGGTGAAGGGTTTTTATCGTCGCCTCATTGGATTACATCAAAAAGGGGAGTTGCGTGGCTATCCACATTGTCGAAGAGGCGAATCGTTGCCTAGGTTGCAAAAGGGCGTTCTGCCAGCTTAAAGGCTGCCCGGTGCAGACGCCTATTCCGCAGGTCATTGACTTGTTCAAGCAGCGTCGTCTGGAAGAGGCAGGTGAGCTGCTGTTCCAGAACAACCCCATGAGCGCGGTCTGCTCCATGATCTGCAACCATTCGGGCCAGTGCGAGGGCGCGTGCATTCAGGGCCGCAAGGGCGCACCGGTGCATTTTTCGAGTATCGAGAACTATATCTCGACGGCATATTTGGACCGTAAGGAGTGGAAGCCCGCGCCGTCGTGCGGCAAGCAGGTTGCCGTGGTCGGTTCCGGTCCTGCCGGCATTACCGTGGCCATTAAGATGGCCCAGCTGGGCTGTGCCGTCACGGTGTTTGAGCAACGCCCCGAGATCGGCGGCGTGCTGGAGTACGGCATCCCCGAGTTTCGCCTGCCCCGTGCTCTCGTGCAAAAGTACCGTCACGTGATGTGCTCGCTTGGCGTACGCGTCCGTCCCTCGACCACCATTGGCGGCGCGCTGCATATCGACGACCTGTTGCGCGACGGCTACGATGCGGTCTTTGTCGGTACCGGTACCTGGCGCGCCCGCAAGCTGGGTATTCCCGGCGAGTCGCGTGGTAACGTACTGTTTGGTATCGATTACCTGGTCGATCCCACGAGCGTGGCGATCGGTCAGAACGTGGCGGTTATCGGCGCCGGCAACGTGGCCATGGATGTTGCCCGCACGGCTCTGCGCTCGGGCGCTCGCAAGGTTACCGTGTATGCCCGATCGCGCCATATCTCGGCCATCGATGACGAGGTGGAGCTGACCGAGCTTGACGGTGCCGAGATCGTGCGCGGCAAGGCGATTTGCGCCATCGACGATAACGGTCCGGTTTTCGAGACGGCTATCTTTGACGAGGACGACAACGTGGTGGGCTACGAGGAAGAACTTGACCATGTGCCCGCCGACACGGTTGTGATTGCGGCCTCGCAGGTGCCCAAGGACAAACTGGTGCTTACGACGGGCGGTCTGGAGACCGACCATCGCGGTCTTCTTTCGGTCGATGAGTGCGGCATGACCACCGTGCCTGGCGTCTTTGCCGCCGGCGACGTGGTCAACGGCCCGCTCACCGTGGTCCATGCCGTAGCCGGCGCCAAGCTCGCCGTCGAAGGCATGACCAGCTATCTGGGCCTCTAACCCACCCCGCCCATCAGTTGCGGTGGAATACGGACTGTTTTGGCTGTCAAAGGCCTTATCTACTCCGTATTCCACCGCAACTTTTTGTGGGCTGAGTAAAAGCCGGGGGAGCGTGTACGGTCGGGTACAGCGCAGTTGATGATACGATAAGTACGTTAGCAACTGCCGCCGAGCGGCTCAAACGAAAGGAACCCTGTATGGAGTCTTCCGCCTACCCGATGCTCTTTAGCCCGATCAAGGTCGGTACGACCGAGGTCAAGAACCGCGTCTTTATGCCGCCGGTGTCCACGAACCTGGCCGATCATGGCTATGTGACCGACGACTTGGTCGATCATTACCGTGCCCGTGCCAAGGGCGGCGTGGGCCTCATCATCACCGAGGTCGTGACGGTCGAGCCCACCTATACCTATCTACCGGGTGACATGTGCTGCTACGACGACACGTTTATCCCTGGCTGGGAAAAGCTCGCCGCGGCCGTCCACGAGTATGGCTGCAAGATCATGCCGCAGCTCTTCCACCCCGCCTACATGGCCTTTAACATTCCGGGCACGCCGCGCCTGATCGCTCCGTCCTTTGTGGGCCCGTCCTATGCCCGCGAGGCGCCGCGCCCCATCACGGTCGATGAGATCCACGAGCTCACGCATCAGTTTGGTGACGCTGCTGTGCGCATGCAGAAGGCCGGTGTCGACGGCGTCGAGGTCCATGCGGCACACGCCCACGGCATGCTCGGCGGCTTTTTGACCCCGCTCTATAACAAGCGCACCGACGAGTACGGTGGCTCGCTCGACGCCCGCATGCGCTTCCTGCTCGAGGTCATCGCCGAGATTCGCGAGCGCTGCGGCAAGGACTTTATCATCGACGTCCGTATCTCGGGCGACGAGTACACCGATGGCGGCCTGACCCTCAACGACATGATCTACGTCTCGCGTCGCCTGGAGAAGGCCGGTGTCGACATGATTCATGTGTCGGGTGGTACCACCATCAAGCGCGGCTCCGCGATTCCCGCCGCCGGTACCCAGCAGGCCTCGCACGCCGCCTGCTCGCGCGAGATCAAAAAACATGTCAACATTCCTGTCGCCACCGTCGGCCGCATCAACGAGGCTTGGATCGCCGAGGAGCTGATTGAGGACGGTGCTGCCGATATCTGCATGATGGGTCGCGCCAATCTGTGTGATGCCGAGTTCTGCAACAAAGCCGCTGCCGGCAACGCCGACGACATCCGCCCCTGCATTGGCTGTCTGCGCTGCCTGAACGGCATTATGTTTGGCAAGCGCATCTCCTGCACCGTCAACCCGGACGTGGAGCGCGATGAGGCCGGCTACGAGCCTGCCGCCGAGGCCAAGAACGTACTGGTTGTGGGCGCCGGTCCTGCGGGCATGGAGGCAGCCTACATTGCCGCCAAGCGCGGCCACAACGTGGTGCTCGTGGATAAGCAGGACGAGCCGGGCGGCGAGATGCGCATCGCGGCCGTTCCGCCGGCAAAGCAGGAGCTCACGCGCGTGATCAAGTATCAGTACCGTCGCCTGGCCGAGGCCGGCGTCACATGCGTCTTTGGTACCGAGCTGACCGCCGAGGACATCCAGCGCGACTACGCAGGTTACGAGGTTGTCCTGGCTTATGGCGCCGAGCCCATCGCTCCGGCCTTCATGCAGGGCTTTAAGCAGGTCATGACGGCCGACGACCTGCTGGGTGGCAAGGCTTTCCCGGGCAAGAAGATCGTCATCGTGGGCGGCGGCACCGTCGGCTGCGAGACGGCCGATTACCTGGCCCCGTTGGTCAACGACCTGTCGCCGGCCAACCGCGATGTCACCGTCATCGAGATGACCAAGACGCTCGCCGCCAACGAGGGCGGCGCCGGCCGCGCGGTGCTCATCACGCGTATGCTTTCCAAGGGCGTTCACGTGCTGACCGAGGCCAAAGTGACCGAGATTACCGAGGACACTATCAGCTACGAGAAGGATGGCGAGATCCACACCATCGCCGATGCCGATACGCTGGTGCTTGCCATGGGCTACCGCCCCAACACCAAGCTGGCCGATGACCTTGCCGCTGCCGGCGTTGTCACCCACGTGCTGGGCGATGCCCAGAAGTGCGGCAACATCCGCGACGCCATCGGCGACGGCTACAAGGTCGCCTGCGAGCTGTAGGCTCTTGGCAAATAGGGGAGCGGCCGCCTTGCGGTGACTCAAGCGATAGCCAATCTAAAAAGGCGCCGCGACACATGGATCGTCGCGGCGCCTTTTGTCTGGCGGTTTGTTGGGGGTCGGTGCGCCCCGTGGGCTTTATTACAGGCCCAAGATCTCCTTGACCTTGGCGATGATGGCCTCGTCGGTGGCGTTGGCAAAGAAGTACTCCTGGAAGTGCTCACCAGCGAGGGCGCCCTTCACCAGATCCTGATCGATCTCGCCCAGGACGTCGACGAGCGGACGCATGGTCACAGCGCGCACGCCGTCGAGGATCTTCTTGTTGCGCTGCTCGGGCTCAACGCGCTCGGCGGGGTAGCCGTTGCCCGAGCCAAAGCCAAAGAGCTTCTCGAAGGTGTACTCGAGGTTGAGCTCCTGGCCCCAGCCGTTCTTGAGGGCGAAGGGCATGGCGACGGCATTGCCATCGTTGACCTGGGCAAAGGTGTAGGCATCCAGCGGGTCGGCAACATGGCCGCACAGCACGCCGGGGAAGGAGTTGCAGGCGAGCATGGCGCCCTCGCCGGTGCCGCAACCGGTCACGACGTAGTCGGCAGCGCCGGAGTTGAGCAGCACGGCGGCAAGAATGCCGTTCTGCACGTAGGTGAGGGGCTTGGAGTCGGCGTCGGCATACATGCCATAGTTAAAGACAGTGTGGCCCATGGGCTCGACAACCTTCTTAAGGGCAGCCTCGATCATGGGGTTCTTGGAGTTCTGAGAATTCTCGTTGATCAGAGCGATCTTCATTTGAGTTAACCTTTCAGCTTATTTTTTCAGTTATTTGTTTCTGTGCGCGGGCGGCGGCAAAGCCAACCCGCGATGAGCTATGCGGGCGGTCGGCAGTTAAGTCTGTCGCGAGTTCCGCACGCAAAGGAAAGCACTTAATGTGCTTTCCGTCTTGCGCA
>CAUGNZ010000007.1 GCA_959601045.1 uncultured Collinsella sp. | reverse complement strand
CCGTGGGTTATACCCTAAGAGCAAACCACCCTTTTTAAGGGTGGTTCTGATTTGGTTCGCGCCATGTGGGGGTGGTGGCGACGTGCATTTTTGCGAGTATTCTGCAATCGAAGGCCCCTGCATACCGACCTCGGGCAAAAATCGGGATTTCTTGATGTTTTCTACGAATGATGGGCGGGGTTATGGGCTGACAGCGTTTGATTTGCAGGGATATTTGCGCTCTTTGGCATTTATCGCGGCGCCCGAAGCCCTTGGTTATGTTGAATACTCCTAAAAATGCACGGCGCTTAGAGGGGGACCTTCGCGAAAAAGGAAACCGCCCCGTCGAAGTATGCATTCGACGGGGCGGTTTATGCATTTGGCCGATTAAAGATGCGCTGTCAAACTACTAGAACTTGACGGTCGGGGCCTGGCGGGCTGCTTCGGCGGCCTCGAAGCCCTGGCGCTCCTTAAACTGGAAGATGCCGGCAAAGATGACAGCCGGGAACGTCTGGATGGCGTTGTTGTAGCTGAGCACGCAGTCGTTGTAGCTCTGGCGTGCATAGCTAATCTTGTTCTCGGTATCCTCGAGCGATGCCTGCAGCTGCGTAAAGTTGGTGTTTGCCTTCAGATCGGGGTAGGCCTCGGCCACGGCGAAGAGCTGGCGTAGCGCGCCGGTCAGCACGTTGTCGGCCTCCATCTTGGCCTCGGGCGTGGTGGCCTTGACGGCGGTGTTACGCGCGCTGATCACGGCGGAGAGCGTCTCTTGCTCGTGCTTGGCGTAGCCCTTGACGGTCTCGACCAGGTTGGGGATCAGGTCGTTGCGGCGCTGCAGCTGCGTATCGATGTTCTGCCAGGCGTTATCGATGCGGTTACGCTTGGTGACCATGTTGTTGTAGATGCCGGCGATGGCGCAGACAATCACAATGACAACAACGATGCCGATGATGACGGTAATCATGATGTCTCCGTTTCGAATGGCCGCGGCGGCATGCGCCAGCTGCCGTTGGTATAACGCTACTAGTATACCCGCAACGTTTTGCCGTGCCGAACTTTCCGGTAAGCGTTATGTTTTCGGCGGGGTCGGCACCGGGGTAAAACGCGCGAGGTACAGGTGTAAGATATGCGACAGATTGACGAGTGTTGTCTTTGCCCTGAGGATGGCGATACCAGTGGACCTTCGCATTAAGAAAACCTACCGTGCCCTGTTCGATGCTTTCACCGAGCTTCTCGAGGAGCATCGTTTTGAGGACCTGACGGTTGCCATGCTGTGCGACCGCGCCATGATTCGCCGCACGACGTTCTACAAGCACTTTCGCGACAAGAACGACTACTTTGCCTTTTATATCGATGAGCTCATGTCCGGCTTGCCGCAAAAACAGCCCGATGAGGCCGGCGCAGTGTCTGCCGAGGACGTGCGCGCGCTTCGGCACGCGATTTTGGACGATGCCATGGACCTGATTCTGGCCCATGAGCAGCTCATGGACAACATTTTGGCGAGCAGCATGTCGGGAATGCTGACCAACGTTATTTGCGACCGCATTGCCCGCTCCATCCGCGAGCGTGTGATGAACGTGCT
Source organism: uncultured Collinsella sp. (assembly GCA_959601045.1). Lineage (GTDB taxonomy): Bacteria > Actinomycetota > Coriobacteriia > Coriobacteriales > Coriobacteriaceae > Collinsella. The sequence goes on along the minus strand of CAUGNZ010000007.1, from coordinate 74,718 downwards.
TGCCGAGGATGCCCTGGCCCCCGTGTCACTCGAGACGACGTCTGAGTTTGTCGCCGGCGGTATTATTCGACTTTTCACGATATGGTGGGAATCGGGCCACGATCTTGAGCGTCGACCCGAGATGGCCGACGTGGTCGATGCGCTGTTTGAGCGGACCATGACACCGGTGCATCACTAAAAGTGGCGGAGAGAGGGGGATTCGAACCCCCGGAACGCTTTCGCGCTCAACGGTTTTCAAGACCGCCGCATTCAACCGCTCTGCCATCTCTCCGTGAGTCGTAATGATAGCATCGTTTTGAATTTGCAACAGGGAAGGCGAACGATGACGATCACCGAAATCGACGAGAAGTTCATGCGCGAGGCGCTGGCGGAGGCTCGCGCCGCTGCTGCGGTGGGCGAGGTGCCCATCGGAGCCGTAGTGGTGCGCGACGGCGAGATCGTCGCGAGGGCGCACAATCGGCGCGAGCTCGACCAGGATCCTTCGGCTCATGCCGAGTTTGCGGCCGTGTGCGCCGCTGCCCAGGCGCTTGGCCGCTGGCGCCTTTCCGACTGTACGGTCTATGTGACGTTGGAACCCTGCTGTATGTGTGCGGGGCTTATGGTCAATGCGCGCGTGGGGCGCTGCGTGTATGGTGCGAGCGACGCCAAGGCGGGTGCGTTGGGATCTCTATACGATTTGAATGCCGACTCGCGCCTGAACCATCGGTTTAATGTGACCGCCGGCGTGCTGGCAGACGAGTGTCGTGAGGTGTTGAGCAGCTATTTTAGTGGGCTGCGTGGTACCGATGGTGCTGGCTGCGGTTGTGGGGCCGATCTTGAGGCACATGCCGCTCACGCTGAGGCACTCGCGTGTGCCGAAGATATCGTCGTTGAGGCGGTCGATTTTGGTGCCGCGTGTCGCCGGCCCCGTTGCGCGCTACTGGCGATAGACTCCTTTAAGGGCAGTGTTTCGAGCGCGCAGGCAGAGGCGGCGGTTGCCGAAGGCGTACGCCGCGTGTGGCCCGATGCCGAGGTGTGCACATTGCTGCTGGCAGACGGCGGCGAGGGAACGCTCGACGCCATTGCCGCATGCGGCGGTGAGGTTGTGACCTGCGAGGTAGCAGGTCCCTTGGGCAAGAGCGTGTCTGCCCGGATGCTGGTGGACGGCGAGCGCGAGTCCGCGGTCATCGAGATGGCCGAGGCGGCTGGCATTGGGTATTCGCCTTGCACGGAGTCGTCGGCGCTGGCTGCTACAACCTATGGCGTGGGCGAGCTCATGCTTCGCGCGGTTCGTACGGGCGCAAAGACACTCTATATTGGTCTGGGCGGCAGTGCCGCCAACGACGGTGGCGCCGGCATGCTGCAGGCGCTGGGCGCGCGTGTGGTCGATGATCGGGGCTGCGATATCGCCCCCGGTCTTGCCGGCCTTGAGCGGGTGGCGAGCGTTGATTTGGCGCCAGCGCTGCAGGCTTTGGATGGCGCTCGTATCGTTGTGCTTTCGGATGTCGAGAATCCGCTCGTGGGGCGTCGGGGCGCATTAGCGGTGTTTGGCGGGCAGAAAGGCTTGCCGACGGGTGACGCCGAGGCGCTGAGCAGGTGCGACAGCTGGATGGTCGGCTACGGTCGTCTACTCGATACGGCAATTGTCGAGGCTCGGGCCCAGGGGTTGTTGCGCACACCCGAGGGCGCACGGACATTTGGCTCGGTGCTCGGCGTGCCCGGCGCGGGCGCTGCCGGTGGCTTGGGCGCGGCGTTGCTGGCACTCGGTGCGGAGCTACACTCGGGTGTGGAGACGGTGCTCGATCTCGTGGGGTTTGACGAACATGTGCGCGATGTCGACCTGGTCATAACGGGCGAGGGCAATATGGACGAGCAGTCCGCCGCCGGTAAGGCGCCGGTGGGCGTGGCCCGCCGTGCCAAGCGATATGGCAAGCCGGTGGCCGCTGTCGTGGGCGGTCGCGCCGACAACCTGGATGCGGTGTACGAGCAGGGCATCGACCTTGTCCTGCCGATCTGTCGCAAGCCCATGGACCTGGAGCGGGCGCTCGATCCGCAAGAAGCCGCAACCAACCTCATCTGCGCCGGCGAGTCTGCCGCGCGAGCCTACGACCTTGGCCGCCTCTAAAACCAATCCCTCCCCAATAACTTGCGGTGAAATACGGAGTGTTTTTGCCTTTAAGGCGCCAATTCAGTCCGTATTCCACCGCAACTTTGTGAATGGTCATCCGAGGCTGGCCGACATGGGTCTCGAGTCGGACCGTTTGCCACGAAATGCGGCCATCTACTACGTTTAACGGAACACCGTCGATCATCCCGAATTTTGCGAAATTAAAACCGCAGGTAGAAAGCTTGCCGATTTTCGAAAAAGCCGGATATGGTTGACCCCTGCGGCCTAAACGTAGTAGATAGGCCCTTTTCGTGGCGTAGCACCAGATCAGTCTATTTGGGGCTAGAAAAATACCCGTAAAGGCATGTGAATCTGAACAATTCAATCCTGCGCCTTGCGGCGCTCGATGGTGTTGTCTGGGGATCGGAGGCTATGCACTTCAGGTGTTGACGCCGCCATTCATGTGCCATTAGTAGATTGCCCTTCGTTCAGTTGTTCGCCAATTAATCCTGTCAATTAATTACCATTTCGGGCGAAGACGTGGATTATCTCCATGATGGATCTCTTTGGGCATAATGTTGTCTTTGAACAGTCCTAATCAATAGACCGCTCTTGGGAAGAGAGGGCGACACCAGAGGGGGAGAAGGGAATTGGAGAGGAAAGTTTTCGGCGGCGGCGGGGGGGCAGAGAGTCGCTGCTCTCTGTCTTGCGCTGGTTCTCGGCTTCGGATGTTTATCCGTTGGCGCGACGGCCGGTGTCGCATATGCGGCCACGGCATCGCGGACTGCGTATACTGCGGAGGAGTTTGAGATCACCCAGGACGGCGTGACCTATTCGTGCGAGACCACGGATAAAGGCACGGCGGAAATCACATGTATTGTTGCCGACGACAGTGTGACCGCGGTGAATGTGCCCGGCTCCATCGAGCGTGGCGGCCAGACCTACAAAGTCACCAAACTTTATTTCTCGTCTGGTATCGTGGCCAAGAACGTTGAGCAGCTGACGCTTCCCGACACGCTCGAAAAAATGTACGGAGGGAATTTCCGGAGGTTCGCAAAGGTCAAGGAGCTCCATATCCCTGGCTCCATCAAGAACTTCGGTTGCTCGCTGCAAAACGCTGGCTCGCTCGAAAAGCTCTATTTCGATGAGGGCGTCGAGGAGATTAGCGCCAACATGATGGTCTATGGCTGCAGCAACCTTTCGGAGATCGATCTCCCCTCCACCCTCAAAATGATTTCGGGCTCGGGCGCCTTCGAGGGGGCTACGGCCCTCACGGGCATCGAGTTTCCAAAAGATGTCGCCTTCTCCGACACCATAACGGGCGTGTTCGAAGACTGCACGTCTCTGACAAGCGTGTCGTTGCCCGCCTCGGTTACCAAGATCCCCTCGCACATGTTTGACGGATGCACCTCTCTCACGTCCGTCACCGCGCTGAGCGAAATCGAGTCCATCGGGGATGGGGCGTTTCGGAATTGCTCGAGTTTAACCGGGATCGATTTCCCGGGCACATTGACGAGCATCGGATCCTCTGCTTTCCAGGGGTGTGCCAGCCTGGTGAGCGTGCCCAATCTAAGCAAGGTAACAAAGATGGGCTGGGGGGCGTTTTACGAGTGCAAAAAACTGCAGGCATCCGTGGATCTGTCCTCGCTTCAGAACATTCCGGACAATGCGTTCTGCTACACACCGGTTAAGATCGTGGGGCTCTGCGACAGCCTGAGGAGTATCGGTGACTGGGCCTTTATCCAGAGCAACGTTGCCGTCCAGCTCCCCAGGACACTTGAGAAAATTGGCAACTACGCCTTCTATTACGGCACGTTGCCGGAGCAGTTTTCCATTCCGGATTCCGTGACTTCCGTTGGCACGGCAGCCTTCTCGGGCGTAGATGGCGTGAAGGATGTGACGATCGGGCGCGGCCTCACCAAAATACCCTCGGGTATGTTTGACGGCAGCACGGTTCAAAAGATCACAATCGAAAACAGCATGGACGACATCACCGGCTCGGAGAACCTCCCGTTCTTTGGCGTCGATATCGTCTACACGCGCGAGTCCATCGATGACGGCGTCGGCGATACCGTGAGCAATGACAGCACCAAGACCCTTCAGGATCTGGTCAACGTGGCCCCCGATGGCAAGGAAACCGTCATCACCCTGAAAAAGCACGTGAAGCTCGGCTCCACGCTCACGATTCCTGCCGGGAAGATGATTAAGATCACGTCGGATAAGCCCTATACCATCTTGGCAAAGAAAAGTGGCGTCTCTGTATTGGTCAATGTTGCCGAGAGGGCGTCCCTCGAGCTGTCAGGGAAAGCGTCCCTGAGAGGCCGTTACAACAAGGGCGCCATTATTTCTAGCAGGGGAGCAGTTGTGCTCTCTGACGAGGCCGTCGTGTACGACGGCACCACGAGCAGTGATAACGCGGGCGCCGTCGACGTGTCGGGAGAAAATGCCTCGCTTACCATGACGGGCGGCGTTATCGAGCAGTGCGAGCTGCGCCATTCGTATTGCGGTGCCGTTCGCGCGTCCAGTGGCGCTCATGTAGTTATGAGGGGTGGCGTTATCCGTAACAACGGAGTCGTTACCGGGGCCACCAATTGCTATTGGCTTACATCTTCTGGCGTCATTTTGTGGGGCGATGCTCGCTTTGACATGAGCGGAGGCCGCATCGAGGGCAACAACGGTTATCGAGGCAGTGCGGTGCTTGCGTACGGCCAGGGTAAGGGCGAAAACCAAAGAGCCAAGTTCACGATGACTGGTGGCCAGATTTCCGGCAACAGGAGCAGTAGGCTGGAGGCGGCCTACGATCCTTCCGGAGCAGTTCATATTGAGGGCAACGCCGAGTTCACCATGACGGGTGGAGAGATTAAGAACAACGTTGTGTCTGGCAAGGGCAAAGGCAAAGGCGGCGGAGTGTGTGTGGTTGACCCGGGCTGCCAGGGCGGCGAAAAGGGGAATACTGCTTTCACCATGCAGGGCGGATCCATATCTGGCAACTCCGCTTCCGCCGGCGGAGGCGTCTATACCTATTCGAATGACGTCACGCTCAGCGCGGGCGAGATCAAGGGCAATACCGCTTGGAGCATGGGTGGCGGCGTGTATAGCGAAGGCAACGAGTATCTTGGCTATAGTACGCTCCATATCGAAAACGCTCTCGTTGTTGATAACCATGCGGATAAACAGGGCGGCGGCATGTGGTTCTGCCCGACCGGAGATGCCAAGGTCTACGTCCAGGACGGCGGCCTGATCGCCAGGAACACGGCTGGTGAGGCGGGAGACGACTTTGTCTTCACCGGCTTCAAAGACGCCAAATACAAACTGACCTTGGCCAACCGCGCTCCGGGCGGCGGAAAGGTCAGCTGGTACAGAGACGGTGGGCTGTTTAACCCCGAAGGCACTTATGCGGCAACAAACCCCGAAATCCCGCGATTCTCGCCCGGTGGTGACAACGGCGAGCCCCTGTCCTTTACCGACGCCACGCCGAACGTCGCGCTTAAATCTGTGATGAGCGAGGATGCGTATAACCTCGGCGGCGGTCAGACGTCGCTGACGATCTCTGGCAATATGGCGCCGTTGGGAGGCGGCATCGGCGCCAACGGCGGTGTCGTCATCGGTAAGTCCGAGAATATCGACATTCCCATTAAAAAGGTCTGGGAGAACCCCAGGATTCCCCATCCTGATGAGGTCAAAGTAAATCTCAAGAACGGCGATACCGTCATCGATTCGATCACCCTGAGCGAGTCCAACGGCTGGAAGGGCTCCTTCAAGGGCCTGCCCAAGTACTCCGAGTCCGGCTCCGAGGTCCGCTACACCGTGGCCGAGGTGCCCGTCGAGGGCTACAGCTCTAAGGCCACCGGCGACGCCAAGGACGGCTTCACCGTGACCAACACCTCCACGGCCAAGGTCTCGGTGCCCGTCGAGAAGAAGTGGGTCGGCCCGGCGGCCAAGAAGGCCACCGTGCGCCTGCTCGCCGACGGCGAGGACGCCGGCCAGTCGATCGAGCTCAACGAGTCCAACGGCTGGAAGGGCTCCTTCAAGGGCCTGCCCAAGTACTCCGAGTCCGGCTCCGAGGTCCGCTACACCGTGGCCGAGGTGCCCGTCGAGGGCTACAGCTCTAAGGCCACCGGCGACGCCAAGGACGGCTTCACCGTGACCAACACTGTGAAGACGGGCGAGCTCGACGTCTCCAAGACCGTCGTGGCGCGCGAGGGCCTGGCGGTCGACGCGGACAAGATATTTAAGTTTGTGGTTGAGGCCACCGATGCCATGGGCCGCAAAGTGTCCGGCACCTACGGTGACGCGACGTTCGAGGACGGCAAGGCGACCCTCAAGCTCAAAGATGGCCAGACGGCGAGGATCACGGGGCTGCCCGCGGGAACTGCCTACACGGTGACCGAGCGCGCCGCCGCTGGCTACAAGGCTGCGGTGAACGGAGCCGAGGGCTCCAAGGCCGAGGGCTCCATCGCGGCAGACCAGGTCTCCTTCGCCGCCTTCACCAACACCTTCGACCCCGCCCCCGCCACGGCGTCCGTCTCCGAGCTCACCAAGGTGCTCGCGGGCGGCCGCAAGCCCGGCCTTCAGAAGGGGGAGTTCGTCTTTGAGCTCTCCCTCACCGACGGTGCGGGCAATGTTCTCGAGGGCTACCCAATCGAGGCGAAGAATGACAAGGACGGCAAGGTTTCCTTTGGCGAGCTCAGCTTCACCAATCTGGGCACCTACCACGCGACCGTGACCGAGAAAGCAAGCGGCGATGTCCTGATTGAGGACGATGCGCACGCCTACACCTTCGACATCACGGTGACTCAGACTGGCGCCAGCCTTAAGGCCGAGATCTCCAACGAGCGGGGCAAGAAGACTTTCACCAACACCTTCACGCCGCACGACAACACCAAGACCGTCACCAAGGCGGACGCCTCGGGCGCCAAGGTCGATGTGGATGGCAAACCGGTGGGCGTGGGCGATACCCTCACCTATACCATCGGCTGGGCCAATAACAGCGTCGACGACAGGGGCGCCGCGCAGGCGGCCGACGTGACGGTGACCGATGTCCTGCCCAAGGGCGTTAACTATGTTGAGGGTTCTGCCGACGGTGCCGCCTACGACGCCGCGACGCGCACCCTTACCTGGTCGCTCGGCGAGCAGGCTGCGGGCGCCACGGGCACGCTCAGCTTCGACGTGAAGGTCTCCGCCGAAGCCGCCGTGGTCGACGACATCGCCAACACCGCAACGGTCAAGGTGGGCGAGAACGAGTCGCAGACCAACACGACCCACAACAGCGTGCCCCGCGGGGGCAGCCTCACCGTCAAGAAGACGGTCGTCGGCGGCGACAGCCAGCGCGAGTTCGGCTTTACGGTCGCGCTGACCGACGGGGACGGCGAGCCCGTCTCTGGCACCTTCGGCAAGGGCGAGCACGCCGTGACGTTCGCGGACGGCAAGGCGAACTTCACGCTTAAGGATGGCGGGGAGAAGATCATCTCCGGCCTACCCGTGGGCGCGCACTATACCGTGACCGAGGATGCCGCCGAGGGCTACGCGACCACGGCCGAGGGGGCCGAGGGCACCGTGACCGAGGCAGGCGCGACTGCAGCGTTCACCAACACGTACGGAACGGCCACCGAGGGCAGGGACGTCTCCACCGCGGGACTCTTCACCAAGACGCTCGAGGGCCGCGACTGGGCGGAGGGCGATAGCTTTCAGTTCGCGCTCACGGGCGAGGGCGGCGCTCCCATGCCCGATGGCTCTGCCGACGGCTCCAAGACCGTCAGTGTGACGGCCGCCGCCGGCACCAAGGCGGGCGATAGGGTCGCCTTCGGCTTCGGCCCCATCCGCTACATGCTCGACGACATCAAGGACGCCGAGTTTGCCGAGGTCGGCGGCAAGCGCGTGCGCGCCAAGACCTTCACCTACACGGTGCGCGAGGTCAGGCCCGATGACGGCTCCGACATCGCCGGCGTGGCCTACGACGACCACGTCGCCACGATGACGGTGACCGTGACCGACGACGGCTCCGGCAACCTCACGGCCACGACGCCCGCGATCGCGGAGGTGAGCGGCGGCGACTTCGTCAACACCTACACGACCGAGCTCGACTACTCGGCCCGCGCGGGAGTGCGCCTGTCCAAGACGCTTTCCGGCCGCGCCATGGAGGCGGGGCAGTTCGCCTTCACCGTGACCGCGGACGCTGAGACGGCCGCCAAGCTCGGCCTCAAGACCGGCAAGGACGCCTACGCCGTGGCCGCGGCCGATGACGGTGCGGCCGGCCTGGTCGACCTCATCGGCGGGACCGCGGAGAGCGACGTGAAGTTCACCGACGCCGACGCGGGCAAGGTCTATCGCTTAACCGTCACCGAGACCAAGCTCGGCGGCGAGGGCTACACCAACGACACCGTGCCGCGCACGGTGACCATCGCGCCCGCCTACGATACCGCGACGGGCAAGCTCATGGTCACGACCACGGTTGCCAAGGACGGCGTCGAGGTCGCCCGCAGCGAGGTCTCCACGGCAGATGACGCCATGGCGACGCCCGCGCCCGTGACGGTCGCGTTCCAGAACTCCTACGAGGCCACCGGAACGCTCGGCGGCGAGGGCGGCGCGGTTATCAACGCCACCAAGACGCTGGCGGGCCGCGCCGCGGCGGCGGGCGAGTTCTCGTTCTCCGTCCGCGATGCCCAGGGCGACGTGGTCGCGACCGCGGCCAACCAGGCCTCCGGCGACGGCGAGGCCGCGGGGCTCGCGTTCTCGCCCATCGCCTACACCACCGACTCGCTTAAGCAGATGGTGGCGGACGGTACCGCCACCAAGGCCGCCGATGGCTCCTGGGTCATTCCCTATACCGTTTCCGAGGACGGCACGGACCGGCTGCCCGCGGGCGTGACGGCGGCCGTGTCGAGCTTCGGCATTACGGTCAAGGTGACCGATAACGGCAAGGGCGGGCTGGATGTGGTCGTGGTCTATCCCGAGGGATCCGACGGCACGCTGTCGTTTGTGAACGGCTATAGCGCCGGCGAGGTGACGGTCGACATCGCGGGCACCAAGACGCTGGCGCTCCGCCAGGCCGGACTCGGCCTCACGCAGGCCGACATCGCGGGCAGGTACACCTTTAAGATCGAGCCGCTGGACGGCGCGCCCGCACCGGTCGACGCCTCCGGCAAGACGGTGACCGAGGCGACCAACGACGCCGCCGGCAACGTCGAGCTGGGCCACGTCACGTTCAGGCAGCCGAGCGACCTCGATGGCGTCGAGATCGACGGCGACGGCCTGCGCACCAAGACGTTTGCCTACCGGGTGAGCGAGTCCGGTTCGGTCGACGGCGTGGTCAATGACCCGACGGCAACCAGGACCTTCATGGTCAGGGTGGTCGAGGACACCGCCGCGGGCACGCTTGTCGCGACGGTCCTGCCCGCAGAGGGCACGCCCGAGCGCAGGGGCGCGTTCGAGTTCACCAACACCTACGGCGTGAACCCGACGCCGAGCTCCGTCACCGACCAGATCAAGGTGAGCAAGAAGCTCAAGGGCCGTGACCTGGCCGAGGGCGAGTTCGAGTTCCAGCTGGTCGAGCTTGTCGCCGACGGCAGCGAGAGCGTCGCGGCGACGGGCAAGAACGCCGCCGACGGCACGGTCACGCTCAGCCCCGTTACCTACACCGCGCCCGGCGCGCACAGCTACGAGCTGCGCGAGGTCGCCGGCACGGCGGGCGGCGTGACATATGACAGGGCGACGTACCGCGTGCGCACGACGGTCACCGATGCCGGCAACGGCACGCTCGCCGTCAAACACGAGCTCATGGATGCCGAGGGCAATGCCGCGAACGACACCTCGGTGACCTTCACCAACGGCTACCAGGCCGCACCCGTCACCCTCAAGCTGGGCGCCGCCAAGGTGCTCAAGGGCGCCGAGCTCAAGGCGGGCCAGTTTAGCTTTGAGCTCAAGGGCCGGGACGGCAAGGTCATGTCGACCGCCAAGAATGCCGCCGACGGCAGCGTCGCGTTCGATGCGCTGACCTTCAAGCGGGCCGGCACCTACACCTTCACGGTGAGCGAGGTCGACGACGGCCAGGCGCACGTGACCTACGACAAGGCGGTGCACAAGGTCGTCGTCACGGTGAGCGACGAGGCGGCAGACGGCACCAAGACGGGCTACCTGTCGGCGAAGGTCTCCTACGAGGGCGACGCCAACATGCCGCCAATCTTCACCAACAGCTACGCCGAGAATCCCGGGACCCCCGAGAACCCCGGCACGCCGGGCGGTGGCTCGGACGGCGGTTCAGATAACGGCTCCGGCAGCGGCGCTAGCGGCGACGGCTCCAAGGGCGGCATGCCCGACACCGGCGACCGCAGCTTGCCGGCGGCCGCGCTCGCGGTCATGGCCGGCACCGGCGCGCTGGCCGCCGCGGGCGGCGCGGTCCTGTACCGCAGGCGCCGCTAGCGATATGGACGAGTGGGGCGAATCCATCCGATGGGTTCGCCCCACTTGCCGTGGCGGGCGGGAGCAGGTAAGATATACCGAGCGCCTAGCGCGTTCGATGGGTTCGGATGACGACATGTTCCGAATCTGGTCAGGTCCGGAAGGAAGCAGCCATAAGGAGCCTCTGTCGGGCATCCGAATCCATCGAGTGCGCAGGCGTTTTTTGGTGCCGCGGCTACCCGCGAGTGCCGGCAGGGCGCTTGGTGTCTCGCTGGTCCTCGGCTTCGCCTGCGGGATCGCTCGACTACCAAGCGCCCTGCCGGCACTCGCGGGTAGCCGACCAAAACCGCCTGAAGGGTCACATTTATCTGAATAATTTAATCCCGTGCCTTTTGCTGCTCGCTGGCGTTGTCTGGGCATTGATGGCTACGTAGTTTAAGAGGCGGCGGTGCTGTTGTTTGAATTTTTGCAGTTAAAGAGGTCCGTTTCCCTAGGTGGGGAAACGGACCTCTTTTTGTCTCTGGGCTTGTGGATTGGCGAAGACAATAACCGCTGGCAGCTATTTTGAGTTCTTGATGCGGCGTGTGGCAGTGGCGGTTATTCCGAGGCCTGCGGCGGCGATTGCTGCGAGTGCGATTGCGCTCGGCGCTGCGTCTCCCGTGTTCGCGAGCTTGCCGGCGGTCGTATCTGCTTGCTTGCCGCTGCTCGAGTTCGCCTGCTTGGTGGAGCTTGGCGGGGTATTTTTGCCGGTCGCGGGCGAGCTGGCGGGCTGTGCCGTTTCGGCCGGCTGCGCTGAGCTGGAGGGTTTTGTCGTCTCGGCGGGTTTCGTTATCTCGGGCGAGGTGGCCTTGTCTGCCGCGGCCTTTGCCTCTTCGTATGCCTTGCAGGCGTCGTCATAGGCCGTTTGCGCCTTTTCCAAATCGCCGAGGAGCGCATCTCGCTTGGCTACGTCCTCGTCGATGTGGGCTTTGGCTTCCTCCGCCTCACTTTCGAAATACTGAACCTGTTTTTCCTGGCTTTCGAGCCGGCGTTGGTAGGAGTGAAGATCATCTTCACAAGATTTCTCTCGCCTTTCTGCCGACATGATCTCACTTCGCAACTGCTTAATATGCTCTTTAATAGTTATGCTGGGCTCCTCGTCGCCGAGTGCTTCAAGTGCCTTTAATTCTGCCTGAAGGCCGCTTGTCCGGTTGTGGGCCTCATCGTATTTGGCTTGGGCTGCATCGACGTTCGCTTGCATGGCGGGAAGGCGTTCCCTCCGTTTGGCGGCTTCCGTCACCACCATGTCGTAGATCTCTTGAAAAGCGGCAATGTCATCATCGATTGCCGCAAGTTTCTCGGGACTTGCGGCGTCTTTTGCGGCCTCGAGGGTTTTGAGCGCTTCCTGCATGGCTGCATACGCTTTTTCTTTTGCGGCGGCCGCATCTTCCGCCTGCAAGGCAACTGCACCGGTGGGGGAACTGGTTTCCGCCGCGATCGCCGTTGCGGGGGCGATCGCGGCGACAAGTGCCGCGGAAAGGGCGATGCCCACGGTTGCTCGTCTTGCTCTTCTTGCGAGAATGTCGTTCATCTCGGCACCTCATTTCAAGGGTCGGCGACTAACTTGGTAGCACTAATGTAAGTATATCAGGCGGTTTGCCCGCCATTGATCGGGCGCGCGCGTATATCCTTTGATTAACAGCCATTAAATCTATCCCTTAAGGAACGCGGCTTGCTAGTGTTGTCTGGGCATTGATGGCTGCGCGGTTCAAGAGACGGCGACATTACCATCTGTTTTTTCAAGTAAAGAGGCCCGTTTCCCTGGGTTGGGGAAACGGGCCTCTTTTGTCTCTGGGTTTGTGGATTGGCGAAGGTAGTATGCTCTGGCAGCTACCTTGAGTTCTTGATGCGGCGTGTGGCTGTGGCGGTTATTCCGAGTCCTGCGGCGGCGATTCCTGCGAGTGTGATTGCGCTCGGCGCTGCGTCGCTCGTGTTCGCGAGCTTGCCGGCGGTCGTATCTGCTTGCTTGCCGCTGCTCGAGTTCGCCTGCTTGGTGGAGCTTGGCGGGGTATTTTTGCCGGTCGCGGGCGAGCTGGCGGGCTGTGCCGTTTCGGCCGGCTGCGCTGAGCTGGAGGGTTTTGTCGTCTCGGCGGGTTTCGTTATCTCGGGCGAGGTGGCCTTGTCTGCCGCGGCCTTTGCCTCTTCGTATGCCTTGCAGGCGTCGTCATAGGCCGCTTGCGCCTTTTCCAAATCGCTAAGGAGCGCATCTCGCTTGGCTACGTCCTCATCGATGTGGGCTTTGGCTTCCTCTGCCTCACTTTCGAAATACTGAACCTGTTTTTCCTGGCTTTCGAGCCGGCGTTGGCAGTGGTGAAGATCATCTTCACAAGATTTTTCTCGCCTTTCTGCCGACATGATCTCACTTCGCAACTGCTTAATAGTTTCGTTAGAAGCTCCGTCGTCGATTGCCTTATTTAATTCTGTCTGAAGGCCGCTTGTCCGGTAGTGGGCCTCATCGTATTTGGCTTGGGCTGCATCGATGTCCGCTTGCATGGTGGGAAGGAGTCCCCTCTCTTCGGCGGCTTGCGCCGCCATCTTGTCGCGGAGCTCTTGAAAACGGGCAATGTCATCATTGAATCTCGCAATTTTCTCGGGACTTGCGGCGTCTTTTGCGGCCTCGAGGGTTTTGAGCGCTTCCTGCATGGCTGCATACGCTTTTTCTTTTGCGGCGGCCGCATCTTCCGCCTGCAAGGCAACTGCACCGGTGGGGGAACTGGTTTCTGCCGCGATCGCCGTTACGGGGGCGATACCCGCGACAAGTGCCGCGGAAAGGGCGATGCCCACAGTTGCTCGTCTTGCTCTTCTTGCGAGAATGTCGTTCATCTTGGCACCTCATTTCAAGGGTCGGCGACTAACTTGGTAGCACTAATGTAAGTATACCAAGCTAGTTGACCCGACACTGACTGGGTGTGCGCGTATACCCCTCTGAAAACTGAATCCCGTTAGAAATGACGAGTTGTTTACGCTTCTTTTGGGGCGGCGGTACTATCATGGTTCGAATTGAATGTGGATGATGATAAGGAGCGCCTATACATGATTGAGCTGCTCAGGCGTTTTGGTGGTAAGTTTCGCCGGTATATGGTGATTGGCCCTGCGTGCAAGTTGATTGAAGTGATCTTTGACCTGCTGACGCCGCTGGTGATTGCCCAGATGATTGATAAGGGTATCGGCGCACACGACGTGAACGCCGTCGTCCACTACGGTATGGTACTTGGCGCCATGGCTGTGATCGGCATCTCGTTTACGCTCGTCTGCCAAAAGATGGCGGCGCTCACCTCGCAGGGCATGGGCACCGACATTCGCGGTGCGCTCTACCAGCACATCAACAAGCTGAGCTATGCCGAACTCGACCGTTTTGGCACGCCGTCGCTCATCACGCGCATTACCAACGACGTCAACCAGGTGCAGCTCGCCGTGGCGCTGGGCGTACGCATGCTCATCCGCTGGCCCTTCTTGGCCGTGGGTTCCATGGTCGCGGCCCTTGCCATCGACCTTAAGCTCGGCATTATCTTTTTGATTTGCACGCCCGCCATTGGCCTGGTGTTCTGGTTTGTCATGGCGCACTGCATCCCGTACTACAAGCAGCTGCAGGCAAAGCTCGACCGCATTGCGCTCATTTGCCGCGAGGGCCTTTCGGGCGCCCGCGTGGTCCGGGCGTTTGTGCGCGAGGGTCACGAGTGCGAGCGTTTTGCCCATGCGGCCGACGATCAGGCGCATGTCGCCATCGCGGTGGGCAAGCTCTCCTCGATTCTCAACCCTGTCACGTTTCTCGTGATGAACCTGGGCGTGTGTGCCATCCTGTGGGTGGGGGGCATCCAGGTCAACGCGGGCGAGCTCACGCAGGGCCAGGTCATGGCGTTTGTGAACTACATGACGCAGACCCTCACCTCCATCGTGTATGTTGCCAACTTGGTCGTGGTCTTTACCAAGGCGAGCGCCAGTGCGTCGCGTATCAACGAGGTACTCAATTGCGTGCCAAGCATCACTGACGAGGGCAACCAGCCGGTCGCGCTGCCCAAGCCGGGCGCGACGGGCAATGCCGCTCCAGTCCCTGCACTGAGCTTTGACCATGCGAGCTTTTCGTTTGGTGCGGGCGCGGCAAATGCCGTGAGCGATGTGACGCTGGAACTCCCGCTGGGCAGGACGCTCGGCATTATCGGCGGTACGGGCAGCGGCAAGTCCACGCTCGTCTCGCTCATCCCGCGCCTGTACGATGCGAGCACCGGCAGCGTGAGCGTGATGGGTGCCGACGTGCGCACCTGGCCGCTCGACCAACTGCGCCATGTGGTCGCGACCGTCCCGCAGCGAGCGTCGCTGGTGAGCGGCACCATCCGCAGCAACCTGACCTGGCGTGACGAGTCGGCGACCGACGAGGAGCTCTGGGCGGCACTCGACATGGCGCAGGCGAGCGAGTTCGTGCGCAACAAGTCGCAGGGGCTCGATGCCCCGGTCGAGGCGGGCGGTAAGAACTTTAGCGGCGGCCAGCGTCAGCGCCTGACTATCGCGCGTGCCTTGGTGGGCTCGCCTCAGATATTGATCATGGACGACTCCGCCTCGGCGCTCGATTTTAAGACCGACGCGGCGCTTCGTCACGCTATTCGCGAGCGCAGCGTGCGCGGTGCCGCCGAGGGCGGGCTGCCGCTCACGACGGTGATCGTAAGCCAGCGCGTCTCGACCGTGCGCGACGCCGACATGATCTGCGTACTCGATCACGGCTCGGTTGCGGGCCTGGGCACGCATGACGAGCTGTATGCAAGCTGCCAGCTCTACCGCGAGATCTGCCAGTCGCAGCTGCGCCGCGAGGAGCTCGAGGGTCAGCAGGGGAGCGCGACGCCCGCGTCTGTCCTGGCTGCCCCGGCATCCACTTGCGCAAAGGAGGGCTGCTAAATGAATCCGTATACTTCTTCCGGTTCGGTCGCCACGATGACGGCCAACGTGTCCGGCAACGATAGCCTCAACGACTTGGGTGACGGCCCGCGTCAGCCTGGCGACCCCGAGCGCTACCCCGTGGGCGCGGTAACTTGCCGCCTGCTGTGCTACGTCCGTCCGCATCGCATTTCGTTTGTAGCGTCGTTTGTGAGCGCCGCCATCTCGGTGATTCTGCAGCTCTACACGCCTATCCTTATCGGCGAGGGCATCGACCTGATCGTTGCCGCCGGGCAGGTGGACTTTGACGCGCTGCTGCCGCTTGTCACCAAGCTCGCGATTGTCGTTGTAGGTGCCGCGGCCTTCCAGTGGCTGCAGGGCTATTGCGTCAACCGCCTGTCCTACGAGACGGTGCGCGACATGCGCGTGGAGGCGAGCGATAAGCTCAGCCGCATGCCGCTCAGCTTTATCGACAGCCACGCCCACGGCGACCTTATGAGCCGCGTGGTCAACGATGTCGACCAGGTTGGCGATGGCCTGCTGCAAGGCTTCACGCAACTCTTTACCGGCGTTATCACCATTGTGGGCACGCTCGCGTTTATGCTCTCCATCAACCTGACCATGACGCTCGTGGTGGTGCTCGTCACGCCGCTTTCCATTTTTGCAGCCGGCGCCATTGCCAAGCTTTCCAACAAGAGTTTTACGGCACAGCAGCGCATTCAAGGTCAGCTCGGTGGCCATATCGAGGAGTATGTGGGCGAGCAAAAGCTGGTTGATGCGTTTGCCTACGGCCCGAACGCCCAAGCGCGCTTCGACGCGCTCAACGCCGAGCTCTATACGGCAGGTGAGCGCGCGCAGTTTATGGGTTCGCTCTCCAACCCCGGCACGCGTTTTATCAACAACATCATCTACGCCGTGGTCGCTGTGATTGGCTGCGTGGGCGTGATCACGGGCGTACCGGCGGCGCTCACGGTGGGCGGCGTGCAGATTTTCCTGTCCTACGCCAACCAGTACACCAAGCCGTTCAACGAGGTCACCAACGTCATTACGCAGATCCAGACGGCGTATGCTTCGGCGCGCCGCATGTTTGTGCTGCTCGATGCGCGCGAGCAGGAGCCCGATGCGTCGGACGCCGTAGAGCTTGCCGACCCGCAGGGCGAGGTCGCCTTTGAGCATGTGAACTTTAGCTACGTGCCCGATCGCAAGCTGCTGCAGGATATCTGCATCGAGGCCAAGCCCGGCATGCGCTTTGCCCTCGTTGGCCCCACGGGCTGCGGAAAGACAACGCTCATCAACTTGCTGCTGCGGTTTTACGATATCGATGCCGGACGCATCATGGTCGATGGCCGGTCTTCGCGTGATTACACGCGTGCAAGCCTGCGCCGCGCCTTTGGCATGGTGCTGCAGGACACTTGGCTGTTCGAGGGCACGGTGGCGGAAAACATCGCTTACGGCTGTCCCGACGCCACGCGCGAGCAGGTTATCGAGGCGGCCAAGCGCGCTCGTGCGCATAAGTTTATCGTGCAGCTGCCAGGCGGCTACGATACGGTAATCGGCGAGGACGGCGGCACGTTTAGCCAGGGTCAAAAACAACTGCTGTGCATCGCGCGCGTCATGCTCACCGATCCGGCGATTCTGCTGCTGGACGAGGCAACGTCGAGCATCGATACGCGTACCGAGCTGCAGGTGCAGGCGGCATTCGACGAGCTCATGGCTGGCCGCACGAGCTTTGTGGTGGCGCACCGCCTGTCGACGATCCGCAATGCCGACTGCATTCTGGTTATGCGCGACGGCCAGATTATCGAGCGCGGCACGCACGACGAGTTGCTAGCGGCAGGCGGCTTCTACGCCGAGCTCTACCGCAGCCAGTTTGCCCAGTAGGGGCTGCCGATTAGCGGCAGATGGTTTACATCTGCGTCGTTAGTACTAAGATATGCTTTTAACAAATTGCATTAATGGCTCGAGTTTCGGGGGAAACGAGGCAACGTGACTATGACATGCTCTATGGTGGTTAACAGCAAGAGCGGTAATACCAGGATGGTTTCGGGGGCGATCAAGCGCGCCCTGCAGGCTGCAGGCGTCGAGTTTATCCATGCCGCCGCGCTGAGCGATGATGCAGATCCGGAGCAGGTCGCGCACGAGGCAGAGGGTGCCTGCGCTGCCGATACGGTGCTTGTCGGTTTTTGGTGCGACAAGGGTGCCTGCACGCCCTCGGTGGCGGCGTTGCTCTCCGCCTTGCACGGCAAGCGCGTGTTCCTGTTTGGCACCTGCGGCTTTGGCGCCGACCAGAGCTATTACCAGCAGATTATTGATCGCGTAACTTCCAATTT
Organism: uncultured Collinsella sp.; assembly: GCA_959601045.1. GTDB lineage: Bacteria > Actinomycetota > Coriobacteriia > Coriobacteriales > Coriobacteriaceae > Collinsella. The sequence continues at coordinate 57,000 of CAUGNZ010000007.1, read as the reverse complement.
GGCTGGGGATGCCGAGCTTGCGGGCTGGGCGATGTGCCAGGGCAAGATGGGCCCCGCGGTCAAGCAGCGCTACGAGGCCATGCTCGAGCAAGATCCCGAAAACGCCCGATTTAAGATGCTGCTCGACAACTGGGTTGCCGCAAAGGATCACCCCACCAAGGAGGACCTGGACAACATGACCGCAGCCGCCAAGAAGGCCGTGCTGGGCGAGTAGGCGTGTCGCCTCGCGCTCGAGATAATACAAACGTGAAAGCCTCGAGATTCTCGAGGCTTTTTTCGTGACACGAGGGCGCCCCTTTATTGATGGAAGGCCTAATAAGCTGATTGTTCTATGCCCGGATGTGTGCGGAGTGGGATGGGATTTCCGGATGGGTGGGGTTGCGGAAGCTGCGTCCCGGAATTTGCCTTTGGAATGGGATGCGGTTTCCCGTTGAGGGGCTCTGTGGAAACCGCATCCCAGTTTTCGGCCGAGAAATGGGATGCCGTTTCCGGTTGAGGGTCTTGGCGGAAAGTGCGATCCGGAATTTGCGATCGGAGTGGGATGTGGTTTCCCAACGGGGCCACAAGCGGAAACCGCATCCCATTTCGCAAGCGAATTCTGGGACACGGTTCTCAGAGGATTATGGGCTGCGAACTACATGGGGCTGTCATAAAACTCCGGCAAAGGGGGGTCGGAAATAAATGACACTTCCAGTAGTTTGTTTTAATGTGGGGGGGGGTACCATTATTTTAGTTTCGCAAAAAACGAACCTTCTATGGGGAAGTTGCGTAGGGGGTTAGTCGTAAGTATTGGATAAAACAGACTAATTTGGGGATAAATGACCACTTACGCCAAAATAAGTAGCATTTAGCGATAAAACATTGAAAAATATGTAGCACATCGCTATGTTTTTATTACGAAAAGATTCCAAATTGGCTTATTTCGGACTCACTTTTCAAGCGCCTTGCGGTTCCTGTTGAAACTTGCTGACCTTTGGATGGGTCGAATAGGTCCTCAAGGGGGATGAATTATCACTTTGACGGCGCGTAGACTCAAACGATTTATTACGCTTTTGAGTAGCTTGGCGTTCGCGCTTGTCATAGCCCTTGCCGTTGTTTCTTTTGTGCCTCGCGCATTTGGATACACGCCCTTTGCTGTGCTTTCGGGCTCTATGGAACCCGAGCTTCCCGTTGGCTCCATGGTGTTTGTCCGCCAGGTTGAGCCAACGGATATTGCCGTGGGCGACAATGCAACCTTTTACCGATCGGACGGCGCCGTGGTGACGCACCAGGTGTATCAGATCGACCCTGTGGCGCAGATGATCGGCACGCAGGGAATTGCGAACAAAAATGCAGACGGAAGCATCATGCACGATGCCGAGCACACGCCTTTTTCGAGTGTTATCGGCACTGTTTCTTTTTGTGTCCCTTACCTGGGCTTCGTTAACGCATATTGCACGACGATGCCCGGTTTGCTTGTTGTGGTGGCCGTTCTGGCGCTGCTGATCACGGCGTCGATAGTGCTCGATCGGATGGTTCCCGACGAGCCTGCGGGCAAGCATACCCGCGTGCATGCGAGGGAGCGGCGTTCATAGCGGCAGGGAAAAACGTCGGCGGCGGTAGGGGCCGTTGCCGGGGAAGACGATTCTCGAAAGGAAGAGAACGATGGAAAACAAGAAGAAAAAGCGCTACGGCATCATTGCCGCCCTGCTGCTGTTGGTGCTGGCTGCCGGCGTGGGAACGTATGCATGGCTGTCGGCGACCCAAACCAAGGTGAATGAGTTCACGGTCGGCCGCATTGACAAGCCTGAAGTGAAGCCCGACCCTGATCAGCCGAACAAGCCCGGTACTGATCCCACGAACCCCTCAGTGGATGGTTATCTGTTCGAGACCAACTGGACCAATAAATCCAAGATGATTCCCGACACCGACATCAATAAGAACCCCAACGTCGGCATCGGCAAGGACTCTGATAAGTCCTATGTGTTCATCTACGTGAAGAACGCAATTGTGAAGACAGACGCCGAAAACGCCCTTGCCAAGACTCCGTATTTCACCATTGGAAATAACTGGAAGATGGTTGAGGGGGAATTTGAAGGTAAGGCTGTGACCAACGGCACTTCGGGCCAGTACGTGAGTGGTCTGTTCGTGTATACCAATAACACCAGCGATCCGGCCGTGCTTGAACCTACCGACGGAAAGGCTGCCTATACCGGCGAGCTGTTCAGCACGGTGCATATTCCGAATATTCTGAACAGCACGGATGTTGTTCAGAATCCCGCTATGACAGTCTCCTGCTACATCTTCGGCGCTGACCAGAAGGGCGACAAGACTGACGCTGCCAACAACGCTGTCGAGCAGGCCAAGGCTTGGGCTGCGACTCGGGCTAAGGCTTAACCCCACCCACCCCACCGAGATCCCGGTCCGCTCCCCACCCCTATATTCGGGCTGGGATCTCGGTCCCCCTTTTTATCGACGATTGGCGAACGTAATGCTCAACAATCTTTCCGACAATCAGAAACGCACCTTGGCGCTTGCTGCGATGGCGCTGTTGGCCCTGGCGTGCCTGTGCGGCACGCTGGCTTTTACCGTTGATATGGTTCCGGCGAACAACGTTCTATCGTTTGGCAGCGTGAAGGTACGAGTCTGCGAATACACCCTCAACGAGCAGGGCGAGGAGATTCCGTTTGAGCCCAACGAGCACGGGGACTATCCCGACACCAAGGCCGGGGGTTCTGACATCAGCCGCATTGTGCGCGTGGAGAACGCTGGCACGCAGCCTGAGTACGTTCGCGCGCGTCTGCGCATGACGTCGGTGGCGCCCGACGGTTCGAGCGCGGATGCTTCGGGCAGCGTTGCGTTTCATGTGAACGCGGGCGAGGGGTCCCCGTGGATCGATGGCGGCGATGGGTGGTACTACTACCGCGGATTGGCCGGGCGTGGCAGCACGCTCGACCCCGGCGCCATGACGGAAAGCCTCATGGACTCGCTGCGCTTTGTGGGCGACTACCACGATGCCGCGCGCGGCGGCTCATTCAGGCTCGATATCGATGTTCAGGCCGTGCAGGCCAAAAACCAGCAGGCAAGCGATACCGCCCTCGACGTACTTGACGTTGTGGGTTGGCCGGAGGCGAACTAGCCTATGAAGATCAAGAATATGAACCGGGGTATGCTTAGCAGGCTGGTTGCCGTCGCAGCGATTGCCCTTTGCTGCGTTATGGCGTTGCCAACGGTGGTGCATGCCGAGGATGTGCCCGAGGCCAAAACCGAATTCCACATCAAAAACGAGGCTGACTTTTTGACGTATGTGGCGCTGTCGCGCGAGCGCGATACGTCCGGCTGGCACGTTTATCTCGATAACGATATCGTGCTTAATGATGACGACATGAAGACCATTGTCTCGCACACCGTTAAGCATCTGTCGTTTGGCAACAAGGAGCATCCGTTTAAGGGCGTGTTCGATGGTCAAAACCACACCGTTGAGGGCCTGAACTACGATAAAGACGCTTTTGACCCCGAGCGCGATACGGGATTTTTTGCCGAGACCAACGGTGCCACCATCAAAAACTTCCTGGTCAAGGACGCCAACGTGTGGGCGGACTTCCGCGGTGGCATTATCGTGGGCAAGGCCGTCAATACGCGTTTCGAAAACGTTATGGTCATGGAGAGCACGCTGCACGTGACCTGCGCCAACAATGCTCTCAACCTCATTACCAACGCAGGCTTTGAGGGCGGTCTCATCGCCGGCGAGCTCGACGGCTGCACCCTCTACAACTGCGAGGTCCGTGGCGGCCGTGCCGTCAACAATACGACCTCGGGCGTGCAGGCGCTCGGCGGTGAGGGCCTGTATATGGCGGCGTTTGCCGGCTACGTTAAGAAATCGACTATCGAGTACTGTCGCGTGACGCCGACGCGTAAGGACGACGGCTCGATTGCCGAGAAGGGCATGACCGACGTCACCAATAAGTACGACGTGGCCATTGGCGCCCTGGGCGGCAACAACGTGTACGCCTCGGGTTTTGTGGGCTGCATGGCGGGCGAGGCCAAGATTATCGACTGCTTCTCGACGGCGCAGTGCTACAGCTATGCCGCGTCGTACGTGGGCGTCGTCGCCGTGACGCGCGCGTGGACGGGTGGCTTGGCGGGTCGTATTCTAACCGAAAAGGGCAACGAGCTCGTTCGAAGCCATTTTGCGGGTGACTTGAGCTCGCGTCAGTACAATCCCATCGCCGTGATCCCCATCATTCAAAACGATGTGAACCTGGGCGGCATTGCCGCGCGTGCCAACAAGGATGATGCCACGGTCACCGAGTGCTACTTTAAGCCGAGCGTGAGCCTTTCTGGCAACAGCCAGGGCAACCCTGCCAAAAAGAAAATCCCCTCGTTTGGCGGCGATGGCACCACCAAGGGTGATGGCTATGGTCCATGGGATGACGAGCGCTACACCACGCGCGAGCTGTGGGAAGAGCACGACTACGACTTTTGTGCCGGCACCATGCGCTCGACCGACAACGACGATGCCCTGGGTGGCCAGCACACCAATGAGTGGGCGATGGATTACAAGCTGAAGATTCCCGTGCATGGCCAGAGCGTTAAGGCGACGATCGATTTTCCCGGTGCGGGTACCGCGACCATCGAGGCAACCAAACTTGGTATTGATCAGGCGACCTCGGACCCGTATGCCTTTGCCGTGAGCGCCGTGCTGGCGGGAACGGCTCAGGGCTTGGCCCAGGGCGATACATCGGTGACGTTTAGGCAGGATACCTCCGCAAAGCCCAAGGGCTTGACCGATGCCAACGGCGGTTATCGCTTCATGGGCTGGTTCCGTGAGCCCGATGTGCGTGTGAATCGAATTGGACAAGACAACAGCTGGTTTGACGGCAAGACCGATGCCGATGCTGTGGCTGCCGGCAAGCAGGTCCAGAAGAGCGAGGCACACGAGCATACGTCGACCTATACCGCCGATAATGCCAAGGGGGTCGACGGTTTTAAGGGCAATGACCTGTTTATCGCTTCGTACGAGGCGCAGGTGCTGTTCTATAACGTCCAGGGCGAAACGCTCGATTGCCAGAGCGGCACTGCACACGACAAATCGGGCGATTGGTATCGCTACGGCGCGAAGCTCAACCCCGCCGCTCCTACCGATCGTGGCACGCTGTCTTCCAGCGCCACCTTTATCGGTTGGACAACGAAGCCGAGCGAAGAGGCTCAGATGAACGGTGGCTATGCAGCCATTACCTCGACCCAGCTCGCCGAGCTAAAAAATGCCGGCGCGTTCTATCCTGCCGGTACCGAGATCACTGTGCTTGGTCCTACCGATTTTTATCCGGTGTACACCGACTATGTGTCGAACATCATGACGGTGTTTGAGGGCAATGAGCAGGATGCAACCGACGATCAGACTCGGCGCGACGGTGTGGGCAAAACTGACGTTAAGGTTGAGACTGCAGAAGATGGCACAAGCGCGTATACCGTACAGGTGCTCGACGTATCCGGTAAAGCTATATCCGAGGAGGGCCAGCTGCCCGACGGCTATCGTTTCCTGGGTTGGTATGAAAACAAGGGAACCGAGGATGCCCCGCTCGAGGTGCGCGTAAGCCGCGACCCCAGCTATACGCTCCCCGCCGATGTCGATTTAACCGCGCCGCATACCTACATCGCCCGCTTTGAGTACCGAGTGGATTATTACGTTCGGGCTTATACCAACCATGAGTTTACGGACAGCAAGCTACTTTGTTCCGTTTGGAATCGCTATCAAACGCCCTTTGAGGAAAACGTCGGTAGTACCTTCGTGCGTGAAAACGTCGTCCACTGGGGCCCGGAGCATGTTGACCACGGTATAAAGGATAGTTATGAAACGTGTGGCACGCGCTTCACGAAGGAAACCCTTGTCGTGAGTCCCCTTAACGCGTACTCGCACAACGTTAAAAACGATACGGGAGCCGATACTCTAAAAAACCTCTATGCCGATACCGATTTTCCAGGCGCTGCAACGCTAAGCGATACTTGGACTTCGGCTTCGCTGAACGTAACGGTCAAACCGGTGAATGATCGCTATCGCCTGAATTTCTGGACGCTTGAGCGCGATGGTGAATATTGGATATATGTGAAAAATCCCATCGAGAGCATGGTGCGTACAGATAAGAAGTACTACGTTCGCGCGATGATTACCACGGACGTTAATTTCTACAACAAGGGCGATAATGTCGTGAGGACTGCCACGCGGCGCTATGAGAGTAACTTGCTGCAGACCAAGGTGAACGGGGCGGATCCGACGTTCACGTATTACTACCCGCATGTTAATAAGTCGGTTAAAGTGGCCGAAAAGCCAGAAGATGGTGAGAAGGGATCGTATGAGAGCCCCCTGACCCTCGAAGCTTCCCCGACCGATGCCGACATGGCCGTGCCGGGCTATAAGTTCCTGGGCTGGATTTCGACCGCCGAGGTTCAGAAGGATTCTGACGTCTGGAAGTATATCTACGACGTCGCCGGCGACTCCTATGTGACGAGTGATCCGGATAAGGCAGAGCCGTATCTGGCGACCGACGAGTCCAAGGTCACCCAGTGGCAGGATGCCTATCCCGTCTACGCAAAGTACGACGTCAGCTACACCACCAACCTGCATCGCGCAGGTTTTGAGGGTACGGACAAGGTCAATGTGCCTAGCTACAACATCGCTCCCGTTATCAACGCGGACACCAATCCTGCTACGGCAACGGTGACCCCTGACGTTACGACGCCGGTTTATAAAGCAGGCGGTGAGCTGTATAAGTTGCAGAAGGTTGAGATCGAGCTTCCGAACGGCGAGATCAAGACGCTTCCCTACGATGTGGAGCATGGTACTTGCTCTTATCCGGTGGAACCTGGCGGAGCCTATACATTCGTGGCGTACTATTCGCCGTTGGCGGTTGTGTACCACCTCAATGCCACGGATGTGGACGGCAAAGTTGCTCAGCAAGACGATATGCTCGGCAACCTTAATGGCGGCATCCCGAAGCCTACTTATGACGTCAGCACTATCGATGCGGATACAGGCAAGTTCAACGTCTTCGTGGGCTGGACGGAAGCCGAGCCGGCACCTGGCAAGGGCTATGTCGCTTGGTCAGAGGGCATCCGTATGGTGAGTGCTTCTACCGTGGTCAAGGCCCCCATGGAGCTGTACCCGGTCTACCGTCCCAGCCTGGTTACCGTTCAATCGAACATTGACTCTAAACTTGCGAATCCCGATCTTGTCCGTAGCCTCGGCCGCACTGATTCCGGCGACCAGATTTCTCTTGAGGTCAAGGCCGCCGAGGAGGTTGAGGGCACTGACGGCACCAAGTACGACTTTGTCGGCTGGTCGCGCGATTATGTCAATGACGGGCAGTACACCCTGATGACTGACGATGAGAAGTATCCCCTCGAGGGCAGCGAGCCCTTTGAGAGCGTGACCTACACTGCGGTGTACAAGAAGACGCCGCTTAAAGTGCGCTATCACGACACCGAAGGCAACGTCATCTACACCGCTACGGTAGACCCGAACGATACGAGTGTTCTGCGTGGCCAGGATGGCAATGCCGGCTTTGTTCAGACAGTTAAGGTGCCCAAGATGGACGAGAACGGCAACCCGGTCTATGACGACAAGGGTGAACCCGTCATGGAGCCAAAGGAAGTGGCCTACGATCCCGAAGCCTACTCCGCAATCGTCGCATTCCTGGGCGAGCGAGCGGATAGCAGCTTGAAGGAGTTGTTCTTGGAGTGGCAGTGGGTTAATGGCGACAAAGCTGTGGCGTGGAGCGACTTCAAGGGTAAACCGGTTACAGCCAACATGGATTTGTATCCGGTGACGTATAAGGTCGTCGCTAACGACACATCGGACGATGCGAGCCCTAAGAATGTGACCGGGCAGCTCAAGTGGTTGCTTGATCCCAATGCCGCGAACACGATAGATGACAAGAGCGATAAGGCGCCGTTCAAGGCTTGCTTTGCAAAGCCCTTCATGGGCACGCAACTGACGGTGCACGTTGACCGCGTGGGCTATGGTCTTCCTGGCCAGACTCCTGCGCCTGTCAACGGGAAGTATGTCTCGCTTTACAGTTCGGGTTCAGGCGAGGGCTCGTTTGAGCTGACGAATCGTTTGGACTACAAGCTCACGGGCGACGGCACTCAGAGCGATGGCAATGCGGTGTTCGATTTCGCCGCTACGCATACGCTCAAGATCGTCAAGCAAACCCAGGATAGCTGGGCGAAGGGCAAGACGTTCCGCTTCAAGGTTTCCCGGGCCGGCATGGACGGCAACGCCTTGGAGGAGCGCACGGTTGAGGTAACGGTGTCATCGGATGCGCAGCTGAAGGACGGTTCCGCCTGGTACTCCGGCGCTATCGAGCTTGCGGTCCCGGCGGGTATCTACACCGTCGAGGAGGACTCAGCGTGGGCATGGCGCTACAGCAACCAAATCGGCGTCCCTGGCAAGCAGCCGGGCGATAAGGCGCAGGCGACTATCTCCGCTGCATCGAGCGCGAACGATGCCACGTTCACCTGCACGAACACGCGTGTGAACGACAAATGGATCGACGGCAGCAATCGTGCCCATAACGTTTGGAGCAACGGCAACGTAGCAAAGAAGGAGGATTAGCATGTCCAAGCGCAAGCGCATCATCGCCTTGCTGGTGGGGGTTATCCTCCTGGCCGGTACGGCAGGCACGTTGGCCTGGCTTTCGGTTACGGGCGTGCTGGTCAACCAGTTCGGCATCGGGTCGGTGACGCCATCGGTTCAGGAAACGCTCAACGGCAAAGTGAAAAGCGATGTCAAGGCGAAGAACACGGGTACCGCGCCCGCCTATATTCGTGCTGCAGTGGATATCTACTGGCAGGACCAGGATGGCGCACGCCTGTGGGATGAGCCGAAGGAGGAGCCGAAGGGTGAGGCGGATTACGAGATTGCGTGGAGCGTGGCTGATGCCTCGGGCGCGAACTCGGCTTATAACTGGGTTAAGGCGAGCGACGGGTTCTATTACTGGACGTCGCCCGTCGCTCCCGGCGCGGAAACCGGCGTGCTCATTAATAGGGTTACCGAGCTCAAGGCAACCGAAGGTCGCAATCTTGTCGTGGATATCTCCACTCAGGCGGTCCAGGCGACGCCCGATGAGGCCGTGCACGACGCATGGGGTTGCTCGGTCGAGAATGACGTGCTGGTGCCGCCGCATGGAGGTGCGTAAGTATGGCGTTCCCGATTCGTAAAGGTGTTGCGCGCTCCTTGCGTTGCATGGTCGCGGCCATTTTCTGCGTGGTCGCGCTCGCTGTTCCCGCCCGTGCGTTTGCCGATACTCCCGCGATTGCCTATGACGGAAATGCGCGTCAGCTGACGGTCTCGGGGGCGACGGACTCCTCGGGGGAGCCCGATCTGTTTTTGGCCTTTAAAGATCTGATGCCTGGCGATGTGCGTGATCAGCAGATAGAGATTCGTGCCACGGGCGTAAAGTCCCAGGTGCGCGTGTTTGTGCGTGCCGTTGTCGATCACGAGACGGCACGCCTGCTGTCGCCCATTACCCTAACGGCGTCGGCGGGCGATGGCTCTGCAGGTTGGCTCCAGACAGGAACACCGGGCAGCGCGTTCGCTTATCCCACGCAAATCGCCACGTTTACGAGCGATGGCAGCACGGTGCTTAATTTGCAGCTAAACGTTCCGACATCGGTGGGCAACGAGGTTGCCGACGCAAACAAGACCATTCGCTGGGAGATTACCGCCGAGGACGATGGCGAGAAGATTCCCGTGCAGTCTGCTGACAGCAAGAAGCCCGGCTTGCTTGGTCTGGCGGCAACGGGCGACAACACGCTCACGTTGCTTTTGGTGTTGCTGACACTTGCAATCATCGCATTTATAGCCGCACTTCTTTTGTCCCGGAGGGATAAGCGCTAGGTTCATCTTCTAAACGCAACGCCCTCCCGGGCGGCGGGCACGAAGTTCCCTGCTCTACAGTCCTGCGCAAGACGAAGGCCACATTAAGTGGCCTTCTTTGCGTGCGGAACTCGCGATGAACTTCGAGCCCGCCGCTCGGGAGGGCGCCCCTTTATTGACGGAAGGCCTAATAAGCGGATATTCCATGCCCGGATGTATTCAGAGCGGGACGGGCTTTCCGGATGGGCGGTGTTTCGGAAAGTGTGTCCCAGAATCGGCGCTCAGAGTGGTCCCCACTTTCCGGTTGATGTCTTGTCCGGAAACTATGTCCCGGAATTAAGGCTTGGAATGGGATGCACTTTCCGGTTGAGAGCCTTAGCGGAAAGTGCGACCCGGAATTTACTCTTGAAGTGGGATGCGCTTTCCCAACAGGCCCTCAAGCGGAAACTGCGTCCCATTCCGAAGGCAGATTCCGGGACACACTTTCCGAATACAAAGAAGGTCACTTAATGTGGCCTTCAACTTATATATGTTCAGCGGATACCCCCATGACAAGCCGTGCTCCAACAACAAGGCGTCTGTCCGGGCGGAGGCATATAAGGTTCATCGCGAGTTCCGCACGCAAAGGAGGCCACTTAATGTGGCCTCCGTCTTGCGCAGGACTGTCCGAGCAGGGAACCTTATATGCCTCCGCCCGGACAGACGTTTCAGTTATGAGCGACCCGCTACTTGATCTTCGTCGTGCCCGGTGCCAGGTTGGGGTCGGTCTCGTTGGCCTCGGTCTGGAAGTGCTCGGTATACACGTTCTTGCCGTCGCGGAACATCTCGTAATACTGCATCTTGGCGTAATCCTCGCGCGCCTTGGTGGCGGCTGCGGCAGCGGCGTCGTCACCGGTGACGTTGGAGGAGAGCGCCCAGCGCAGGCTGGCGTCCTCGTAGCCGACCGAGTTGATGGCGGGCAGCGACTTGCGCAGCGTCATGTGCGCCTTCTGGTAGTCGGACAGCGGTGCGCCGATCAACTGCATAAGCTGCGTGGACAGGTAGTTGGTGGACAAGTCGTCGACCTCGCTTGTCTGGTCGCAGCCGGCAACGTCGTAGTTGGCCCAGATGATGTAGTCGGTCTGCCACAGACGCTCCTGGTGCGTGGCGTCGTCCTCGTTGGTAAACCACTTGTCATTGAACTTGGACGGGAAGAACGGCTGATGGTCGCCCCAGAACACCACGACCACCTTGCGGTCGAGCTTGCTTAAGGCGTTAAGGAAGTAGCGCAGCGCCTGGTCGGACTGCTCGATGCACGAGACATACTCGTCGACATCGGAGAGCGTGCCGTCCTCGACGGTCTTGGCGTCCAGGTCGGTCGTGTCGATGTTCAGGTGCATCTGCTTGTCGACCGGCAGCAGGCCCGTGTCGTAGCCCGAGTGGTTCTGCATGGTCACGTCGAAGATAAACTGCGGATCGGCGTTCTGGTCGAGCAGCTCAAGAATCTTGTCGTAGGTAGCCTGGTCGGTCACCATGCCGCGCAGGGTATCGGCTCCCTGGAAGTCGTTGATGGACAGGAACTGGTCAAAGCCAAAGTCCTTGTAGACGTTCTCGCGGTTCCAGTTGGTCGCGTGGTTGGGGTGCATGGCCGTGGTGGAATATCCGAGCGACTTGAACTGCTCTGCCAGGTTCCCAGTCGTTTCCATGTTGTAGATGGTGTAGGGGTACACGCCCGAGCCCAGGTTGGCCATGGAGTTGCCGGTCATAAACTCAAACTCGGTATTGGCGGTACCGCCGCCGTAGGCGCTCACATAGAGCTTGCCGCGACTGAGGCAGTTGGACAGGCTCTTAAAGTACTGCGGACCCTCGTAGCCGGCGCGCATGTTCTGGTAGATCGACAGATCCGAGAAGGTCTCGTTCATGATGGCGATGACCGTGGGCTTCTCGCTGTCGAACTGCTCCTTTGCGGCGGCGCGCTCGTCGCTCTTGGCCGCGTCGGACTTGTCGTAGGCCTTGGCGTACTTTTTGAGCGTGGCCTTGGCATCGTCGACGGAGTAGTCGGCGGGTTTGGGCGGCTTGATGGACTGCGCTGCGCTAATGAAAGCGGGCAGGTAGCCCTCGCGCCAGTAGCTCTCGAGCGGGCGCCAGGTGTAGACGGTGATGCCGAGGGTGTTGTAGTAGTCGATGAGCGTGACATGCGCGGTTACGCCGCCCAGGCACAGCACTGCCACGAGCAGGTTGGTGAGCAGCATGCGCTTGGCGTTGGCGGCACCCTTCTGACGGTGCGGTGCCACCAGGCCGGCGTACTCGCACAGCAGCATGGCGATGGCGGTAAAGCCCATGGACAGCACGCAGAACAGCGAGATCGAGAAGGTGTAGCCGTTGCCGGCGACCGCGGCGGCGGTGGAGATGGCCGAAAGGTCGCCCGGCTGGATGGGCATGGATTTAAACGTGATGACGAAAAACTCGGCAATGCCCAGGACAAAGAGGGCGAAGGCCAGGACCGCGGGAGCTGCGCCGTGGCGCTGGAATAGGAAGAACAAGCCGACCATGAGCACGGTGATAATGGCCCATTCGAGCAGAATGCACAGGGGGTAGATCCAGGTAAAGTCGTGGTTGGACGAGACCTCCATGCCCAGCAGCGCAAAGACGCCGGCGAGCAGTAGGCACAAGACGGCGGCGACGAGCGGTTTGCCCACAAAGGCGCCGCGCAGGCGGGCGAGCTTGCCGGTGAGGGCGGGGGCATCGGGCGCGGCAAACGCAAAGACGCGCGGGGCGATACGGTCGCGGGCGATGCTGGCCCAAGCGCAGCCGGTGAGGATGGCGTTGGTCAGGATGAGCATCACAAAGGCGAGCGGCTCGTTTTGGGCGACGAGGCCAATGGCGCCCCAGACGGTCAAAAAGAGCTGGAACAGGCCGAAGGCGACGCTCCATCCAAGAGCGCTTTTGGCAACGGTGCCCGACTGAGCGCGAATGGCCTTGGCCTCGCGCAAGACAAGGTAGACGGTCGCCGCAAGACCGACGAGCGAGATGGCGGCAGAGAACATGCTGAGACTCCTCACAAACTAAAACCTACGAAAGCGGGGGTTTACCCGATTGTTACCAAGATATGCGCTGCATTTGGTGACTGCGCACAACAACCAGCCATAATAACGCGCGTGCGTGGCGGTGTTGCGCAATGTAGCGGCGACCTGCGCGATAATGGACGGGAATTACACGGAAACGTAAAGGCTTCTTAAAGAAATGGCGAGGGTAGGGCGATGAGCGAGCAGGTTTGCAAGGCGGACATGGGCAGCGACGGAGCTGCGGTCGTGGATACATACGGCTATCCGGTCGAGACTACGGGCAACGCGGTGCTGGACATCTTGGAGCATCGCTCGTCTACGCGTGCCTTCGCGCGTGATGACGATGACCGTCCCGTGGCGGTGACCGACGAACAGCGGGCGGCGATTCTGCATGCGGCGAGCCGTGCGCCGTCGGCAGGCGCCATGATGATGTATTCCATCGTGAGCATTCGTGAGCAGGCCACATTGGACCGCCTGGCCGACCTGTGCGATCATCAGCCCATGATCGCCAAGGCGCCCTGGGCACTCATATTTGTAGTTGACTATGCCAAGTGGATTGATCTGTTTGAGCATGTGGGTTGCTTTGAGCCCGAGTTTGTCGAGCGCACGGGCAAGTCGCCCCGTCGTGCGCCGGGCCTGGGCGACTTTGCCATCGCGGCACAGGATGCCATGATCGCCGCTCAAAACGCCGTGGTTGCCGCCGAGGCCCTGGGGCTGGGGAGCTGCTATATCGGCGATGTCGTCGAGAACGCCGAGGAAGTCGCCGCGCTGCTGGACTTGCCTCCCTATACCATGCCGCTGTCGATGCTCATCATCGGCACGCCCCGCAAGGAGCGCCCGGCGATCGCGCATCCCGTGGTGAACCTGGTGCATGAGGAGCGTTATTGTCGCGCCGACGCCGCGACCTTGGATGCGCAGGTGGCCGAGATGGACGCGATGTTTCGCCCGCACGCCCGCGAGGTGGGCGAGCGCGTCGTCGATATCTACACCCGTAAGCACACGAGTCCCTTTATGGCCGAGATGAGCCGCTCCATGGAGTGGTGGTTCAAGAACTGGCTCGGAAAATGACGAATGTGACAAAGGGACTGTCCCTTTGTCACATTCCATATCGCCGCGGTGGCCTAAAGGCCGCATAAATGTTTATTTAGCTGGGAAAACAGTACCATTCAAACATGGGCTGATTACCTATAATCCCGTCGAACGTTAAAATTGGGAGGAAACTGGCTTATGGAACAAAAGGCAAAGGAAGTAGCCTCGCACGCTGCGATTCCTGTGAGCATCTCGGCGATGCTCGTCACGCTGGGCGTGGTGTACGGCGATATCGGCACCAGCCCCATGTATGTAACCAAGGCGCTCGTTGCCGGCAACGGCGGCATCGGAAGCGTCACGCAGGAGTTCGTGCTCGGCGCGCTCTCCCTTGTCGTGTGGACGGTCACGCTGCTGACGACCGTCAAGTACGTGCTGATCTCGCTGCGCGCCGACAACCACGGCGAGGGCGGCATCTTTGCCCTGTACAGCCTGGTCAAGCGCTGCGGCAAGTGGCTTATCATCCCCGCCATGCTGGGCGGCGCGGCACTGCTCGCCGACGGTATCCTGACGCCGGCCGTTACCGTGACCACGGCCATCGAGGGCCTGCGCACCATTCCGGCGGTCCACGCCGTGCTCGGTGACGACCAGGGCCGCGTTGTCGCCATCACGCTCGCCATCATCATCGCGCTCTTCTTGGTGCAGCGCATCGGCACGGCCAAGATTGGCCACGCCTTTGGCCCCATCATGACGCTGTGGTTTTTGTTCCTGGGCGGTACGGGTCTGTTCTTTGTCTTCCAGTATCCCGCGGTGCTTTTGTGCCTCAACCCGCTGCGTGGCATCGGCTTTTTGCTGAGCCCCAACAACCATGCGGGCATCATGATCTTGGGCAGCTGCTTCCTGGCCACCACCGGTGCCGAGGCGCTCTATTCCGACATGGGCCATGTGGGCCGCGGCAACATCTACGCCACCTGGCCGTTTGTTAAGTGCTGCCTGCTGCTGTCCTACATGGGCCAGGGCGCGTGGCTTATCAACAACGCCGGCAACCCGGAGCTCATGGGCATCGCCGACCTCAACCCCTTCTACCAGATGCTCACCCCGGGCCTGCGTCCCTTTGCCGTCGGCCTTTCCACCGTCGCGGCCATCATCGCTTCGCAGGCGCTCATCACCGGCGCATTCTCGCTGGTGTCCGAGGCCAGCCGCCTGGACCTCATGCCGCATATGCAGGTCTTCTATCCTGCCGAGACCAAGGGCCAGCTCTACATCCCCATGGTCAACAACGTCATGCTTGTCGGCTGCGTCATCGTGGTGCTGCTGTTCCAGAACTCGGCGCATATGGAAGCCGCCTACGGCCTTGCCATTACGCTGACTATGATGTGCACCACGCTGCTGCTCTTCTTCTACCTGCATGAGGAGCGCAAGCTCAAGGTTGCTCCGTGGATCTTCGCGGCCTTCTTCCTTTTGCTCGAAGGCTTCTTCTTCGTGAGCTCACTCACCAAGTTCTTCCACGGTGGCTATTTCACCATCCTCATGGCCGCGCTCATCATGGGCATCATGGTGTGCTGGTACAACGGTACGGCTGTTGAGCAGCGCCAGTTTACGCTGCTGCCGCTGCGCAGCTATCTGCCGCAGCTCAAGCGCCTGCGCGACGACGATCGCTACGAGCTCGTGAGCGACAACATCGTGTACCTGACCAAGGACACCAACACCGACTATATCGACCGCGATATCGTCTACTCCATCTTGGATAAGCACCCCAAGCGCGCTCGCGCCTGGTGGTTCGTGAATGTCGAGACCATGGAGGAGCCGCATACCTTTGCCTACTCGGTCGAGACGTTCGGCACCGACTACGTGTTCCGCGTGCATCTGTATCTGGGCTACAAGATCAACCAGCGCGTCAATGCCTATCTGCGTCAGGTTGTTCAGGATCTGGCTGCCAGCGGCGAGCTGCCGGCACAGACGCATGACTACTCGGTCTACAAGGATCCGGGCAACATCGGCACGTTTAAGTTCGTCATGATCCGCAAGCTGCTGGCGCCCGAAAGCGACGTGGAGCCCAGCGAGCGTACGGCCATCACGCTCAAGTACATCATCCGCCGCGCTGCCGGCACTCCCGCGCGCTGGTACGGCCTGGAGAACTCCAACGTGAGCTTTGAGTACGTGCCGCTGTTCACCAAGTTTAAGGCCGTGAGCAAGATGCAGCGCCTGGCTCCCGACGAGCGCCCGTAGTCGACGTCTGCTGTTTGTCTAGCGACTGCGGGCTGCAAAGGCTATACACTTGAAACCACCACAAGGAGGCCACCACCACAAAGGTGCCTGTCCCCTTTGTGGTGGTTTTTGTTTTTGAGAGAGGGGCGGTGCGCTGATGGACGTCCATACGGACGGCGATATTGCCGAGAACTTTTGGTGGCGGCGCACGACGCTGACGCGTCGCAGCCCTCTGTATGACGCCTGCGTATCAGCGGGGCTGCTGGTCGCGGCGACGATTGTGGGCGCGCTGCTCGACCGTCCGGGTCTCGCGCCGAGCATCATGATCGTCTATGTGTTTGCCGTGCAGCTGTGCGCATTCTTTACCTGGAGCCGCCTGTATTGCCTGCTGAGCTCGGCTGCCGCCGTGGCGCTCTACAACTATTTGTTTGTCGACCCGCGCTACTCGCTGTCGCTCATCGACCGCGTCTATCCCGGCATGTTCTTTATCATGTTTGTGGTCTCGCTCGTGTCGAGCTCGATTGCGCTGGCCCTGCGCCGCGCCTTGGCGCAGGCTGCCGCCAGCGACCGTCGCACGCAGATGGTGCTCGAGACCAACCGCATGCTGCAGCGGTGCGGCGATCAGCAACAGATTGTGCATGCTATGGCAACGCAACTGGCGCGTCTTTCGGACTGTCCGGTCGTGTGGTATAGCGCCGATGTCGACGACGATGACCTGCTGCCGCGCACGATGTACACGGCCGTGGGCGATGCCGCGCCGGTGCACGAGCTGGCGCCGCAGATGCCGCCACGGCTCTCGGCATCCGCCTATGTGGGAACGCCGCTCGATGCCACCTATGGCGGCTCGGCGTTCTTTGGCATATACCTGACCGTGCACTCGGGCGACACCATGGTGCGCGCGGGTGATCCCGCCTCGGTGGTGGGGGTGCTCGCCATTGTCGCCGAGCCCGATGCGCTGACGTCCGAGGAGCGGACGCTTGCCGATGCCATCGTGAGCGAAGGCGAGCTGGCGCTCGATCGCGCCCGCGCCATGGAGGCCCGCGAGGAAGCGGCGGTGCTCGCTAAAAACGAGCAGCTGCGCGCCAACTTGTTGCGCTCCATCTCGCACGATTTGCGCACGCCGCTTACCAGCATTTCGGGTAATGCCGACGTGCTGCTCGACCAGGGCTCGACCGGCACGGCCGTGCTCGACGACCAGACGCGCCGCGGCATGCTCCTATCCATTCGCTCGGATGCGCAATGGCTCAACGCCACCGTCGAGAATCTGCTCGCCATCACCAAGCTCGAGGGCGGCGGTATGCACCTGTCGACCACGCTCGAGCTTATGGACGATATCGTCGAGGAGGCGCTGCGCCACGTAAACCCGGCCGTGCACGAGCACGACCTCAAGGTGGTGGCGTGCGACGAGCCGGCGCTCGTCAACGTCGACGCGCGCCTGATGGTGCAGCTGGTGGTCAACCTGGTGAACAACGCCATCACCTATACGCCCTCGGATTCGCATATCGTGATCTCGATTGGCGTCGACGACGGATGCGTGGCGTGCTCGGTGGCCGATGACGGCCCGGGCATTGCGCCCGAGGACCGCGAGCGCATCTTTGAGTCGTTCTACACCGCCAACCATGGTCTGGCCGATAGCCAGCGCAGCGTGGGTCTGGGGCTTTCGCTTTGCCGCTCCATTGCGCTGGCACATGGCGGTAGCATAGGGGTTGCCGCGGCGGCCCCGCACGGCTCGGTCTTTACGATTGAGCTTCCCGCCGCCGACGTTTCGTTTGATAAGGAGTAGCGCTGTGCCGAACTCTGCCGTAAAACCGCTCATCTTGGTTGTTGAGGACGACCCCGCCGTCCGCAACCTTATCGTCGCCGCGCTCGAGGCGCACGGCTTGCGCCATATGGCCGTGGAGACCGCCCATGCCGCCATCGCCGCCGCCTCGTCGCAGGCGCCGAGCATTGTGCTGCTCGACCTGGGCCTGCCCGATATGGACGGCGTCAAGGTGGTGGAGTCGGTGCGCGCGTGGTCGGGCATGCCGATTATCGTGGTCTCGGCGCGCAGCGAGGATGCGGACAAGATCCGTGCGCTCGATGCCGGCGCCGACGACTATCTGACCAAGCCGTTTTCGGTCGAGGAGCTGCTCGCGCGCATCCGCACGACGCTCAGACGCCTTTCGTATGCGCAGACGGGCGGCGTTGCCTCCGAGGGCTCGTTCGATACCGGTGAGCTGCATATCGATTTTGATGCCGGTATCGCCACGATGGACGGCGAGGAGCTGCACCTGACGCCGATCGAGTACAAGCTCTTGTGCCTGCTGGCGCACAACGCCGACAAGGTGCTGACGCACCAATATATCCTGCACGAGATTTGGGGCACGGCAACTAAGAGCGACCTGGCGAGCCTGCGTGTCTTTATGGGCACGTTGCGTAAGAAGATCGAGTCCGACCCCGCGCATCCGCGCTATATCCAGACGCACGTAGGCATTGGCTACCGCTTAGTTACCCAAGGCTAGATCGCCAACCACCATCCCAATATGAGTTGCGGTGAAATACGGTCTAAATTTGCCTAATTCCAGGCAAAACAGTCCGTATTCCACCGCAACTTTGTTATTTGCCCTTGGGCTTGCTGGCGTAGAACTTCTTCTTTTTGGGCTTGCCGGCGGGGGAGGGTTTGCCGGCAAAGTTGGACTTGTCGTTGCCGGCCTGCGCGTGCGCGGGTACTGCCGCACGGGGCTTGCGGGCCTCGGGGTTGCGCAGTTCCTCAACGCGCTCGGCAATTTCCTCGGCGCTAAAGCCGACCTCGGCCATGGCGTCCTCGATGGGCAGGCGGCGCACGATATAGCAATGGTGCACCTTCTGGTTGCGTGCGAAGTCCTCGGGGATGGTCTGCGCCGTTATGTCCTGTAGCACCACGCCCGCGCGTGCGAGCTTGCGTGTCTCGGGGCGGAAGCCTCGCAGGTTGCAGCTAAAGATGGCATGGCCGCCCTGTGCGAGCAGGCGCGATACGCCGGCCAACAGCTCAACATGGTCGCGCTGGACATCCCAGGTGCGGCGGCCCATCTTGGACGAGTTCGAGAACGTGGGCGGATCGACAAAAATCAGGTCCCAGCGGTTGCGCGTCTGGCGCTGGTCGCGAATCCAGGCGAGCACGTCGTCGCGCACAAAGTGATGCTGCGGCCCCACAAAGCCGTTCTGACGCATATTGCGCTCGGCCCAGTCCAGGTAGGTGTTCGAGAGGTCGACCGTCACGGTCTCCTCGACGCCGCCATCGGCTGCGTAGCAGGTGGCAGTGCCGGTGTAGGCGAACAGGTTGAGGAAGCGACGCGCCTGCTTGGCGTGCTCGCGCACCAGGTTGCGGGTGACGCGGTGATCCAG
Source organism: uncultured Collinsella sp. (assembly GCA_959601045.1). Lineage (GTDB taxonomy): Bacteria > Actinomycetota > Coriobacteriia > Coriobacteriales > Coriobacteriaceae > Collinsella. The sequence continues at coordinate 37,503 of CAUGNZ010000007.1, read as the reverse complement.
GAAGATGCCGACGTCCAAGTAGTCGTCAAAGTTGACGGCAAAGGTGAGCCCGCCCTCTTCGATGAGCGGCAGGCGACGGCGCGCGATGTTGGCGCGCTCGCCCGAGCCGCCCTTACCGGCGCCCTGCTTGCCGTACTGCGAGCCGCCGCGCGAACGCATGCGGGCCTTGGCATGCACATGCTCGGCGGGAACATCCAGGATGCGCGGCGCGATGGCCAAGATATCGAGCATGCGGGCCTGGGCCAGTGCGGGGTCGATGGTCTTGGGCGCGGCGTATTCGGCGATGACGAGCCAGCGGCCCGGCGTCTGCGGGCAGCCCTCGTACAGGTCGATGGCGGCGGAGTAGTCGGGCAGGTCGGCGTCGTAGACGCGGTAGCAGGTAACGCCCTCGCGCTTGGCCCACTTGCGGCGCAGACGGGCATTCTTGCGCAGGCGGTTGGCGAACTGCTCCGACTCGGGGATGAGCACGGGCAGCGGCTTGCCGTCGCCCAGGTCGAGCGTGGCGGCGGACTCGGGCATGGCGGGAGCGGCGGTTTCGTCGCTGATGACGTCGTCGGCGACCGCGGTCTCGCCCTCGGCGTTCGCACTGGTCGCAGCTTCAAACGCCGCGGCAGCATGATCGAGCGAGGGCCAGACCTCGATAGCCGCCTCCTCGTTATTGGGCATGACGGCGATGGAGCGCGCGGGCTCGGCGTGGAGCGCGCGGGCCATAAGGCCGTCGCGGGTGAGGGCGGCGACCGGCGCCGAAGCGAGCTCGGGGGCGCGGCGCAGCTCACCGACCAGCGTCATGGCATCGTGCATGAGCGAAAGCGGGGTCTCGGTCGTATCCGCGACCAGGGCGGCACCGGCAACGGCACCTGCGTGGTCCAGCACGGTGGCGGACTTGGCGGCGCAAAAGTCGACAAAGCGCTTGTAGCCGGCGCACTTGACCATGCGCTCGGCAGTCTTGCGGGCGGCGGGGTCAATGTCTACGGCCACGAGCCGCGCCTGCCGCTCGCGCGTTGCCGTCTCGCGCTCGCGTGCCTCGGCAAGCAGCTGTTCCCATAGGTCGGCATCGTGCAGCTGCCAGCCCTCAAAGCCCCAGTGCTCGCGCGCGGCGCCCGGGGCGCGGTCGGTTAGGATATTCACTGCCTCCAGCAGCAGGCCGCCGCCGGCGCACGAGGCGTCGACCAGCGTGGGCAGAGCTTCGTTCTCGTAATCATCGGCCGTCAGCTCGCGCTCGCACAGTGCGGTCCAGCCGACCTGCGCCAGCACCAGGGCGGCGTAGTCGGGGCGCAGCACGTGCGCGCCCTCGCCGGCGCGGGTCGCTGCGGGCGGCAGGCGTTTGAACAGCGGGTCGCCCGAAAGGTCCAGGCTTATGCTCGCGCGGCGCTGACGCAGCGAAAGCAGCAGGTGAACATCGGGATCGGCGGCGTCGACATCGGCGCGACGGCCCGTGGCCTCGGCCAGACGGTCGCACAGCGCGTCCTTGGCGCGCAGGGCCGAGAAGCGCGTGTTACGCAGCTGCTCGGTCACGCCGCGGGCGGTGATGGCGATGGTGGCGCCCGGGCGAACAATGCTCTCCCAGGCGATGTCGTAAACGCCGTCGTACAACTCATCGGCATCCTGCGCCTCAAAGCGCCCAAGCACCACAAACACGCGGCTCGCCAGGCGTGACCACAGACAGGCGCGGTAGCCTTCTTCGAGCTCGCCCTCAAACGTAGCGCGGCCCTTCAGGCGGCGGACATGCGAAAGCCCGAGGTGTTTAAGCTCATCGGCGAGTGCGGACTCAAAGCCCTCGGGGCAGCTTGCGTAAAATTCCATGGGTGACCTCTCTGATTGCGTCGCTCCATTATATGATGGATGCTTCGTTTGCCCTTATCCTCGAAAGGAACCCATATGATTGATGCGTGCCCCGAATCCGCCGTGCTCTTTTTTGACGTGGACGGCACGCTGACGTCGTTCGATCCCGACGATATGACCGATAAGGACTTTTCGGCGGTTCGCCCTTCGCAGGCGGTGATCGAGGCGTTTCATCGTCTGCGCGACGCAGGGCACAAGGCGTTTATCTGCACGGGTCGCCCCCTGTGGCTCATCGCCGATAGCCTGCGTGCGCTCGACCCCGCGGGCATCGTTGCCATGGCGGGGGCCACGCTCGAGGTCGAGGGCCGCGTGGCACACGAGGACTGCATTGACGAAGACATTGTTGAGGAGCTCGCGCGTCGCATTGCTGTGGCGGGCGGCGAGGCGTTGTTCGAGACGAATGGTGCCACCTATTCACTTGAGCCAGTTGGTGTCGAACAGTCATTTCTGCTAGGCGCCGGCGTGGTGCATGGCACCGACCAGATGCGCGTCGATGGTCGCTTGCGCGTAGGCAAGGTGTGCATTAACGCGTGCGACCTGGCTCGCGTAGCCAACGATGACGGCTTTATCGATCGCGAGTTTGAGCTGTGCAACACCGGTGGTCAGAATCGCGAGCTGAGCCCCAAGGGCATCGACAAGGGCGTGGGCGTGGCGCGAGTGCTGGCGTATCTGGGCCGCGAGGGAAATGCGCGCACCTTTGGCTTTGGCGATTCTGGCAACGACCTGGGCATGCTCGCTGCTGTCGAGACGGCCGTGGCCATGGGCAACGCCATGCCCGAGGTCAAGGCGGTCGCCGACTACGTGACCGACGATGTCGCACACGACGGCACCGTTACCGCGATGCAGCATTTTGGCCTCATCTAATGAATCTCGCCTTCTGACGTTTGCTCAAACTGCGACTCTTTGCTTTTGCATGCTCAATCGATTTATCAATCCAAACACTGAGGTGTTTATACCGTTCGCCGAGAAGATAAAAAACCGCAGCTCACGCCTTGATAAACGTAGGTAAAGTGTTTAGCAGTTTATCGGCCGTATGCTAACGAAAGGAATCAGGCAGATGGCAATCAAGGTGTTCGCTGACGGTGCAAACCTCGAGGGCATGCTCGACATGTACGAGAACGACAACGTTCAGGGCTTCACAACCAACCCGTCCCTTATGAAAAAGGGCGGCGTGACGGATTACCGCGCCTTTGCCAAGGAGGTCCTGGCCCATATCACCGATGTGTCTGTGTCGTTTGAGGTCTTTGCCGACGACGTCGAGACCATGGAGATCGAGGCCCGCGAGATCGCTACCTGGGCCGAGAACGTCTATGTCAAGATCCCGTGCGTGACCACCAAGGGCGAGTCCACGGCCGAGTTGGTGCGCAAGCTTTCCGCCGACGGCATTAAGGTCAACGTCACCACCATCTTTACGCCTGCGCAGGTCGACGAGATGGTCGACGCTGCCGACGCCGAGACGCCGTCCATCATCTCGCTCTTTGCCGGCCGTATCGCCGACACGGGCGTCGATCCCATTCCGTTTGTGACGGAGTCGGTCAAGACGGCCGCCGCCAAGCCCAACTGCGAGGTCCTGTGGGCATCCACGCGCGAGCTCATCAACATTTACCAGGCGCAGGCCTGCGGTTGCCAGATCATCACGGTGCCCAACAGCATCCTGGCCAAGCGCAAGAACATCGGTCGCGATCCGTACGAGGTCTCGCTCGACACCGTGCGCGGCTTTGCCAAGGATATCGCCGCTTTGGGCTTCCATATCTTGCCGTAACGCGAACACTGGCTGCGCCGCGGGTTGTTCGCCCCGGCCTTTCCTTTCCCTATCGCTCACGCGCTTCGCGAGGGTCGCGCTAGGTAAAGGAAAGGCCGGGGCTGCCGACACGAGCTTGCCAGTAGGTTGGTGATAGGCTTCCATATCCTGCCGTGGACAAAGGTACCCCCGCCTGCGCCGTGCAAAATTGAGAGTATTCAGCAAGGTAAAGGCTTTTACCAGCTGGTTGAAGCACGGAACAACCCCCGTTTTGGCTCTGATGACGCTAAAACGGGGGCTGTTTTTGACGTTATTGTCTCTGAGGGGCGTTCGGAGCGGCGGAAATTGCAGAATACTCGCGATTTTGCACGTTGCTACAGGGGGTACCTTTCTTTGACGGTTTACTTCCCCTGCACCATGGTGAGGGAGATTTTCTTGCGGTCGCGATCGACCTTTTCGACCCACACCTTTACCGTGTCGCCGACGCGCACCACGTCGCTGGGGTGCTTGACGAAGCGGCTGGCCAGCTTGGAGATGTGCACGAGGCCGTCCTGGTGCACGCCCACGTCGACAAAGGCGCCAAAGTCGACGACGTTGCGCACCGTGCCCTTGAGTTCCATGCCGGGTTCCAGGTCATCGATGGAAAGCGCCGAGCGGCTAAAGACCACCTCGGGCGCGTCGTCGCGCGGGTCGCGCCCGGGCTTCTTGAGCTCGTTGACGATGTCGATGAGCGTTAAGGTGCCGCAGTCCAGGTCGCTTGCCAGTGCCGAGATGCTGCCCAGGCGGCGCTCGATGTCGGGCACGCCGCCGCGGCTGAGCTCGCTTGCCGCAACGCCGGCACGCTCCAGGACGGCCGTGGCCACCTCGTAGCTTTCGGGGTGGACGCTTGTCGCGTCGAGCGGGTTCTTGCCGCCGCTGATGCGCAGGAAGCCCGCGGCGTTGAGATATGCCTTGGGTCCCAGCTTGGGGACCTTCTTGAGCTGGCGGCGATCGGTAAAGGCGCCGTTTTCCTCGCGGAAAGCCACGATGTTTTTGGCCACGCTCGGCGTGATGCCCGATACGTATCCCAGCAGGCTCGCGCTCGCGGTGTTCACGTCGACGCCCACGCGGTTAACGACGTCCTCCACCACGTGGCCCAGGGTGCGCGAGAGTTCGGCCTGGTCAAGGTCGTGCTGGTATTGACCCACGCCGATGGACTGGGGCGGAATCTTGACGAGCTCTGCCAACGGGTCCTGCAGGCGGCGGCCCAGGCTCATGGCGCCACGCACGGTGACGTCCAGGTCGGGATACTCCTGGCTGGCGAGCTCGGAGGCGGAGTACACCGACGCGCCGGCCTCGTTGACGATGGTGTATCGCAGCCCAGGCGCCTGCTCGGCGATGAACTCCGAGACGACTTCCTCGGTCTCGCGGCTGGCGGTGCCGTTGCCGATGACGATGGTGTTGACGCCGTCCTTCTTGACGAGGCGGGCGAGCTCGCGCTTAGTGCCGGCGACGTCGTGGCGCGGCTTGGTGGGGTAGACTACGCCGTGGTCGAGCAGCTTGCCGGTCTCGTCCATGACGGCGACCTTGCAGCCGGTGCGGTAGCCCGGGTCGAGCGCGAGCACGCGTGCGCCGCGCACGGGGCGCGCCGAGAGCAAGCCCTCGAGATTCTTGGCAAAGACGTTGATGGCCTCGGTCTGGGCACGAACGGTGAGTTTGGCGCGGGCCTCGCGCTCCAGCGAGGGGGCCATGAGGCGCTTGTAGCCATCGGCGATGGCGGCGTCAAAGACGGGCGCGAAGACGCCCTGACGGCGGGGCCAGCGGCTGCCGAGGCGTGCCGTAGCGGCAGCGCCGTCGACGTTTACACGCACGCGGAGCTTGCCCTCACGCTCACCGCGGTCGATAGCCAGCACACGGTGGTTGGGGATGCGACGCAGCGGCTCATCATAGCTGTAGTACGGCTCGTAGGGGGTCTTCTCGGCGGGGTCGGTGGCCTCGACGACGATGTCGGCGGTGTTTTGCGTAAAGGCGCGCAGGTCGGCGACGTTCTCGGGGTCCTCGGCCACCGTCTCGGCCACGATGTCCGCCGCGCCGGCGAGCGCCTTTTCGGGCGTGTCGAAGCCGGCCTCCTCGTTGACGTATGCCGCGGCGGCGTCGAGTGCGCTGCCCTTGGCCGAGGCCTGCATGATGATCATGTTGGCGAGCGGCTCCAGGCCGGCCTCGCGTGCCTTCTGCGCGCGAGTCATGCGCTTTTTGCGGTAGGGCTTGTAAAGGTCCTCGACGCGCTGGAGCTGTGTGGCCTCGCGAATCTGTGCCTCGAGCTCGGGCGTGAGCTTGCCTTGGGCGTCGATGAGCAGAATGACGTCCTCTTTGCGCTGCTCAAGATTGCGCAGGTAGGATAGGCGCTCGTCGAGGGCGCGCAGGGCGACGTCGTCCATGCCGCCCGTGGCTTCCTTGCGGTAGCGCGAGATAAAGGGAATGGTGTTGCCCTCGTCGATGAGCTTGACGGCCGCTTCGATGTTGGCGGCCTTAAGGTTGAGCTCGCGGGCGAGCTGGGCGATAAGATCCATGGGACTCCTTGCGTTTAAGGTGCGTTTGCAGCACAGAGCTACCAAGGATACCACCTGCCACTTCGCCCAAAAAAAGACTGTTTTGGCGCGGAACCACGAAAGCGGCCTATCTACTACGTTTGAACCGTGTGGGTCGACCATCCCCTGGTTTTCCGAAAATGCGCAACCCGTCTACCTGCGGTTTTTATTTCGCGAAATTCGGTATGGATGAGGGTGATTGGTTAAACGTAGTAGATAGGCTCATTCCGTGGCGAACGAATCAAGCCGAGGTGCAAAAAGGCCCCCCCGTCTCAGAAAATCATTGGAAACGTAGCAAAATGCCCCGCGGGCAGGAGGCTGCTCGCGGGGCAAAGAAGAGGGGCTTATTTGTGGCGGACCGAGGGACTCGGCATGGGGTTTCTGCCGCGGCCGCTCTCAAGGCATTACAGCTCGACGAGCTGGCCGGTCTCGGCGGCCTCCTTGATGGCGTTGAGAAGCGTGAGCGTCTTGACGTTATCGGCGGGGGTCACGACGGGCTCAACCTCACGGCGGACAACCTTCACAAAGTGCTTGAGCTGCATCTTGTGCGGCAGCGCCGGGTCCACGGCCGGAATCTCCATCTGCAGCGGCTTGTGCCAGTTGGAGGCGCCGTCGTAGGAGAACTGGTGCAGGCGGGGCAGCGAAAGGGCGCCCAAGGTTCCGCCGATAAAGTAGGCGTCGGCGTCGAAGGGACGGTACTGCGGGTCCTCGCGAGCGGTGGCCTCCCAGTTCCAGGGGCTGGCGGTGGCATCGGAGATGGTCATGCTTGCGAGCGCGCCATCGGCAAAACGGACGTTGACCACGGCGGAGTCCTCAGTCTCAAAACCGCGGGCGGCGCTGGACTGCATACCCTGGACGGCAACGGGCTCGCCCAGCAGATAGCGGAGCAGGTCGACGTCGTGAACCAGGTTAACCAGGATCGGGCCGGCACCCTTCTTGCGGCGCCACTCGACATCGAAGTACTCGTCATTCTTATAGATCATGTAGTGGAAGCTCGACACGGTGAGCTTGCCCAGCTCGCCGGACTCGATGATCTCCTTGGCCTTGTTGACGAAGGGGTTGTGGCGACGGTGCTGGCCCACGAGCACGGGCACGCCGGCGGTCTCGGCCTCGGCGGCGAAGGCCTGGGCATCCTCGAGGTCATTGGAGATCGGCTTTTCGACCAGCGGCACGATGTTGCGCTTCACGGCCTCGCGGGCAACGCCCAGATGCAGGTCGTTGGGGGTGGCGATGATGACGGCCTCGGGCTTGACCTCGTCCATCATCTGGGCGGGATCGGTGTAAAACGGCACGCCGGCGGCCTCGGCCGTGGCGCGGGCGCCCTCAAAGGCGTCGGCGATGGCGACGAGCTCGGCCTCGGGCTCCTCGGTGACAAAGCGGATGTGGTTGCGGCCCATGGCGCCGGCGCCGATGACGGCAATGCGGACGGGGTTGAGCTCAGACATTTCGACTCCTTAATGCTGGTGGCTGGCGAATGTGGCAAAGGGACTGTCCCTTTGCCACATTGGTATAACTAGGCGGACTTCTTCTTGCTGTCGGAGACCATCATGTAGACGGTGAGCACGACGGCGATGGCGGCGATCACGATGGCGCCGTAGAAGGACTGCTGGTAGGCAGCGCTGCCGGCCTCGGCGTGATACAGCACGGCGGTGATGGGCTGGCTGATCCAGGTAGAAGCAGCGTAGCCCAAGAACATGATGCCGTAGTTGACGCCGATGTTGCTGGTGCCAAAGGCGCCACCGGTGAGCGGCGGGTAGATGACGAGCAGAGCGCCAAAGCTAAAGCCGAGCAGGGCGAGTGCCACAAAGAACATGCTCTGCGTAAAGCTCATCGACATGATGACGAGCGCGACGATGGTGACGACAAGGCTGATGAGCAGCGACTTATAGGCGCCGAGCTTGTCGATGATCTGGCCAAAGGACAGACGGCCAACCAGGTTGGCGCAGGTGTTGACGGAGACGACCACGCCGCCGAGGGCGACGGCCGCGGCGCTCGTGGGGTCGGCGAAGAGCTGGACGGCGGCGATGGAGGCAACCTTGCCCACGAGCAGGGTGCCCGCGGTGGCGGCAAAGGCGAAGGTGACGATGAGGACCCAGAAGCGCGGGGTCTTGACCATCTCGCCTGGGGTGAGGTCGCCGAAGGTGCCGGCGTGCGCACCGCCCTTGGGGGCCTCGAAGCCCTCGGGCAGCCAGCCGGCCTCGGGGGCCTTCAGGAACAGGGCGGAGGCGGCGATCATTACAAAGAAGATGACGCCGAGTGCCTTGAGGGCGCCAAAGATGCCAAGGCTCGGGATGAGCAGCGAGGCGAGCACCGGGGACAGCACGGCGGGGCCGGCGGTCGAAGCGGCCAGGGTGATGCCGGAGGCGAGGCCCTTCTTGTCGATGAACCACTTTTGGCCGGTGGTAAGCGCGGGGTTGTAGCCCAGGCCGTTGCCGATGGCGGCGATGAGCGAGAACCACAGGTAGAACTGCCACGGCTCGGTGACGGTGCCGGACATGAACCAGCCCAGGCCGTAGCACACGGCGGCGGCGATCACGACGTTGCGCGGGCCGATCTTATCGGAGATGCGGCCGGCGAAGATGCCCGTCACGGCCATGATGGTCTGAAAGACCGGGAAAGCCCAGGTGAGGGCGCTGGACCACTCGGGGTAGACGGCGAGCAGGTTCTTGCTCACGACGGAATACAGCGCGATGGAGCTGATGAAGAACATGGTGACGCACGCGGCGGAAAGCACGACGGCGCGACCCTTGTTGGAGTTGGTGGAAGCCATTGGACTCTTTCTAATCGATGCGGGGGAGGGGCAGGCGTCACTGCGAGCCTCCCTGTCAGGCTGGTTTACTGGTCAGTGGGCTTTGCGACGCCAGACTCGTCGGACCAAAGCTCGACACCCTTGTTCTTGAGGTAGTTGTCGGCAAAGGCTCGACGGCCGCCGGGCTTGGCGGTGAGGTCGCCCATCATATTGGAGAAGCCGCCATCGACCTTGATGGCGTCGCCGGTGGTAAAGTCCGAGCGCTTGGACGCCAGGAACATGACGGCGTTGGCGATATCACTGACCTCGCCGATGCGGCGCGTGGCGATGAGGCGGCTGCGGCTCTTCTCGACCTCGGGGTCGGCGTAAAAGCTCGCCGACATCGGGGTCTTAACAAAGCAGGGCTCGACGCAGTTGGAGCGCACGCCGTAGGGGCCCCACTCGGCGGCGAGCATCTTGGACATCATGTTGACGCCGGCCTTGGTGGAGCTGTACACGCCCGAGAACGTCTCGGGGGAGTGGCTGGCAACGGTCGAGATGTGCACCAGGCGACCCTGGCCAGCCTTGATCATTTCGCGACCAAAGCGCTGCGAGGTGATGAAGTAGCCGGTGAGGTTGACGTTGATGACCTCGTTCCAGTCACTCAGCGGCAGGTCTTCCATGGCTGCGAAGCGCAGGATGCCGGCGGTGTTGACAAGGACGTCGACGCGGCCGAAGTCGGCGATGGTGGCGTCGACGGCGGCCTGAACCTCGGTCTCGTCGGTGGCGTTCATCTTGTAACCCTCGGCGTGGATGCCAAACTCGGCGGCGAGGTCGGCAGCTGCGGCCTTGACCTTTTCCTCGTCCAGATCGAGCAGGACGACGTTGGCGCCGTTGCGGGCGAACTCGCGGCAAATCTCGACGCCCATGCCGCCGAGTGCGCCGGTCACGGCGCAGACATCGCCCTCGAGCTTAAGCCAATTGCTCATAGGAACTTCCCTTCTTGTGCCTCCCAGTGGGTCGCTCCCATTAACCGACCCACGTGGTTTTCGCTGGTTATCGTATGCTTAGCGTTCGCGCAGGTGAATTGCATATTTGTTAGAATGGCGTTAACCGTAGGTTTACACTGTGCATTGAGGTTTGTTCTCAATTGAGCGTGTGACCTGCGAAAACGACCCCCTGCGGCGCTGTGGGCCCGCGCGTGCGAAAACGGGAGATTGACGTGTACGATCGACGACTTGACGCTATTTCGGCCGCCGCGGAGCTGGGAAGTTTCTCGCGTGCCGCGGCAAAGCTGCGCGTGTCGACCCCGGCGCTCGTCAAGCAGGTGTCGGGCTTCGAGGCCGAGTTCGGCATCACGCTGTTCGAACGCTCGCACTCGGGCGTCAAAGTGACGCCGGCCGGCGCACTGCTGGTGGACGACGCGCGCTCGATCATGCGGCAGTCCGAGGACGCGCTGCGCCGTGCCCGACGCGCGGCGGGCGATGGCGGTGCCGTGCGCCTGGGCGTGTCGATGATGTGCCCGGGGCGCCAAACGCTGTCGATGTGGTCGGGCATCCACGATCTGGAACCGTCGCTGCGATTTGAGATCGTGCCGGTGAGCGACCTCTATGACGAGCGCGAGACCGTCATGCGCAGCTTGGGCCGCGAGGTCGATGTGGTGCAGTCGAGTTTTTCTACCCCACGCTGGGGCGACGCATGCCAAAAGCTGCGCATCGTCAATGTGCCGTTTTATATCGACGTGCCGCGCACGAGCCCGCTGGCGCGCAAGAATCGCATTACGGTTGCCGACTTGGAGGGTATGCGTCTGCGCGTACTGCGCCACGGCAACGACGCCATGGACAGCCTGCGCATCGACTTGTTGGCCGATGGCGGCGTGGACGTGATCGATGTGGATAGCTTCGACTTTGCGCTCTTTAACGAAGCCGAGGAAAAGGGCGACGCGGTGCTCACCTGCGGCGCATGGTCGGGGGTGCATCCGGCCTTTGTGGGCGTGCCGTTTCTATGCGGCCGCGAGGTGCCGGTCTTTCTACACTACCCGCTCGAGCCAACCCTCCAAGTACAAAAATTCGTCAACGCCATGGCCCAACTCCTCAAGTAGCTTACACAAAACGAGGCCCTGGCCAAACGGCCAGGGCCTCACTAACCTTTATTCCGTTTTAAACAACGGGCTGATCGCGCACAGGAGGGCGCCCCGGGGACGGGCGGGGTATTTCCTCCTCGCGCAGTTTCGCAGCGAAGCGAGAATGTTTGAGCACGGAGGAATTACCCCGCCGCCCACGGGGCACCCTCCGTCAGTAACCGGTCCTACTCCAGCTCAAACGCACCCGTGTACAGCTGGTAGTAATACCCGCGCTTGGCGATCAGCTCGTCGTGGTTGCCGCGCTCGATGATGCGGCCGTGGTCCAGGCAGATGATCGCGTCGGAGTTGCGCACGGTGGACAGGCGGTGTGCGATGACAAACGTCGTGCGGCCCTCCATGAGCTTGTCCATGCCCGCTTGCACGATGGCCTCGGTGCGGGTGTCGATGGAGCTCGTGGCCTCGTCCAGGATCATTGCCGGCGGATCGGCGACGGCGGCGCGTGCGATCGAAATCAGCTGGCGCTGGCCCTGCGACAGCTGCGCGCCGTTGCCAGTGAGCATGGTGTCGTAGCCGTCGGGCAGGCGGGTGATAAAGTCGTCCGCGCCCGCGAGCTTTGCCGCCGCGATGCACTCCTCGTCGGTGGCATCCAGGTTGCCGTAGCGGATGTTATCCATCACGGTGCCGGTGAACAGGTTCACGTCCTGCAGCACGACGCCCAGCGAGCGGCGCAGATCGGCCTTGCGGATCTTATTGACGTTGATGCCGTCGTAGCGAATCTTGCCGTCGGCGATGTCATAGAAGCGGTTGATGAGGTTGGTGATGGTCGTCTTGCCCGCACCGGTGGCGCCGACAAACGCGACCTTCTGGCCCGGCTTGGCAAACACGGACACGCCGTGCAGCACCTCGTGGTCGGGCGTGTAGCCAAAGTCGACGTTGTCCATGACCAGGTCGCCGCGCAGCGGCACGTACTCGATCTCGCCGGTTGCGCGGTGCGGATGTTTCCATGCCCACATGCCGGTGTGGTGGTCAGCCTCCTCGAACTCCCAAGTCTCGGGGTTCACCTGTGCGTTGACGAGCGTCACGTAGCCTTCGTCGGCCTCGGGCTTCTCGTCGATGAGCTCAAAGATGCGGTCGGCGCCGGCGAGGCCCATGACCACGGCGTTGATCTGCTGCGAGATCTGGCCGATCTGTCCGCAGAACTGCTTGGTCATGTTGAGGAACGGCACCACGACGGCGATGGACAGCGCCATGCCCGAGATACTCAGGTTGGGCACGCCCAGCGCCAGGAAAATGCCGCCCGCCAGTGCGACCAGCACGTAGAGCAGGTTGCCCAGGTTCATAAGGATGGGCATGAGGATGTTGGCGTACATGTTGGCCTTCTGGGAGACCTCGAAGAGCTTTTCGTTGCGCTCGTCAAAATCGGCCTCGGCGGCAGACTCGTGGCAGAACGCCTTGACGACCTTCTGGCCGTTCATGACCTCCTCGATATGGCCCTCGACCACGCCAAGCTCGGTCTGCTGCGCAATGAAGAAGCGCGCGGAGTTGGATCCGAGCAGCTTGGTCATAAAGGTCATAAAGGCGACGCCGGCGATGATGACCAAGCACATCCACACGCTGTAGTACAGCATGATAAAGAACACCGTGACGATGATGATGATCGTCATGAGCAGGTTGGGCAGCGACTGGCTGATCATCTGACGCAGCGTGTCGATGTCGTTGGTGTAGTGGCTCATGATATCGCCGCGCTGGTGCGTGTCGAAGTAGCGGATCGGCAGGTCCTGCATGCGGTTGAACATCATCTCGCGCAGCTTCTCGAGCGAGCCCTGCGTGACGATAGCCATGGCGCGGTTCCAGAAGAGCGAGGACAGGACGCCGACGCCGTAAATGCAGGCGAGGGTGGTCACGAGCTGCGCGATCTTGGGCTGCGCGGCTCCCCAATCGCCCGACTGCCACGATTCGCCAATAATTTGCAGGGCGCTCTGCAGGAAGGTCGCGCCGATGGAGTTGATGATGGCGCAGAGCACCACGCCGGCGACGACGAGGGGCAAAAGCACGGGATAGAAGCCAAAGAGCGTCTTGATGAGGCGCGACATGGTGCCGCCCTTGCGGTTGAGCGCGCGCTCGGCGGTCGTTGCCTTACTCATGGGCCTCGCCTCCTTCCTGGGTCTGAGCTTGCGTTGCGGTCATGTCGGTGTTGTCTGCCGCCGTGTTCGCGTCGCCAGAGACGTCGTCGGCGTCTTGCGTACCTTCGGCAGACATCTTGTTTTGCGAGGTAAAGGTCTCGCGGTAGATCTCGCTTGTCTTAAGCAGCTCGTCATGGTTGCCGATCTGCGCGATACGGCCACCCTCCATGACGACGATGCGGTTTGCGTCCTGCACGGAGCTGATGCGCTGGGCGATGATGAGCTTGGTCGTGTTGGGCAGATAGCTTGCCAGTCCTGCGCGGATCTTTGCGTCGGTCTTGGTGTCGACGGCGCTCGTGGAGTCGTCCAGGATCAAGATCTTGGGGCGACGCAGCAGGGCGCGTGCAATGCACAGGCGCTGCTTCTGACCGCCCGAAACATTAGAGCCGCCCTGTTCGATCCAGGTGTCGTAGCCCTTGGGGAAACCGTCGACAAACTCGTCGGCGCAGGCCAGATGCGCTGCCTCGCGGACTTCCTCGTCGGTGGCGTTCGGGTCGCCCCAACGCAGGTTCTCGGCGATGGTGCCGCTAAACAGCACGTTTTTCTGCAGCACCATGGCGACCTGGTGACGCAGCGCGTCCAGGTCGTAGTCGCGCACGTCCACGCCGCCCACGCGCACAGCGCCTTCGGTGGTGTCGTACAGGCGGGCGATGAGGTTAACGAGCGTGGACTTGGCCGAGCCGGTGCCGCCGATGATGCCGATGGTCTCGCCGCTCGTAATGTGCAGGTCGATATCGTCGAGCGCCTGGCGCTTCGCATGCTTGGAATACTTAAAGCTCACGTGGTCAAAGTCGATGGAACCGTCGGCAACCTCGAGCACGGGCTCGGCGGGATCGGCGATCGTGGGCTCGGCGGCCAGCACCTCGGCAATGCGGTGTGCCGATTCGTCGGCCATGGTCACCATGACAAAGATCATCGACAGCTGCATCAGGCTCATGAGAATCTGGAAACCATAGGTAAAGGTCGAGGAGAGCTGGCCCACGTCGAACAGCGTGCCCTGGCTCGTGATGATGAGCTTGGAGCCCAGGTAGATGATGACGACAAACGCGCCGTTGACGCAGATGTTCATCATGGGGTTGTTAAAGGCGAGCAGCTTCTCGGCGCGGGTGAAGTCCATCTGGACATCGCGCGCGGCGGCCGCGAACTTCTCCTTCTCAAAGTCTTCGCGTACGTAGCTCTTAACCACGCGCATGCCGGTGACGTTTTCCTCGACGGACTCGTTAAGGGCATCGTACTTGTGGAACACGCGCGAGAAGATGGGGCGCACCTTAAAGATGATAAAGAACAGCCCAAAGCCCAGCAGCGGAATGATGACCAGGTAGACCATGGCAACGCTGCCGCCCATGATAAATGCCATGGTAAAGGCGAAGATCAATACCAGCGGCGCGCGCACGGCGATACGGATGATCATCATAAAGGCCTGCTGCACGTTGTTGATGTCGGTGGTCAGGCGCGTGACGAGCGAGGAGCTCGAGAACTCATCGATGTTGGCAAAGCTGAACGTCTGGATCTTGTAGAACAGGTCGTGACGCAGGTTCTTGGCGAACCCGCAGCTCGCATGGCTGCAGGTGACGCCGGCCGCGGCGCCAAAAGCAAGCGACGTCAGCGCGATGAGCACCAAAAAGCCTGCGGTGGGAAGCATCTCGGCTACGGTGGCGCCGTCTTTGATGGCGTCGATCAGGTTGGCGGTGATAAATGGAATCAGCATCTCGCAGAGCACCTCGCCAAGCACGAGCAGCGGCGTGGCAACGGTGACTTTCATATAGTCGCGGATGCTTCCCATGAGGGTTTTAATCATCCAGTTCCTCCCAGGTTACGCGGATTTTATCGAGCATTTCGGCGAGGTCCTCGCGCTCGTCGTGGGTGAGCGCGCTAAAGGCCCGTTCTCTAAAGCGAATGCGGGCTGCCTGGTCGATGCGGGCGTTTTCCCGGCCGGTTTCGGTCAGGCGAATGGTGAGCTGCCGTCGATCCTTGGGGTTACGGCTGCGCTCGATGAGGCCGTTGAGCTCGAGCTTGGACAGGATCTCGGAAAGCGATCCCGGCTTGAGGTCAAAGTGCATGCCGAGCTCCTGCTGCGACATCTCGCCGCCGGGTTGCTTGGCCAGCAGGCAGATGATGGGCGCCTTGCCGGACACGCCTCCGCCATGAAAATGCATGTAATGGCCGCAAAAGCCCAGGCCGCTCAGGATGCGCTTGGCGAGTTTGTCTTCGGCGCTGACCGCTTCGGGTATGTCTACCGGTTGCGACGGGTCACCGCCGGGCTCATGCGGAAGGACGAGTGGTTCAACACACATATCTAAGCTTCGCTCCTTTCTTTAGTTAGGTAGTTGAATTGTTTTGTGCCTAACCAATTTAGGAGCACGGTAAATAAATGTCAAGGTACCAAACTTATTATGTTCGAGCGGCACTTAGGGACGTTCCTTATGTGCCGGCATTTGGGGACACTCCTTGTGTCGACTAGTCATTTAAGAACGTCCCCAACGACTAACTTCCTCCTTCCCGTAACCTTTCCGCAACAATTCGTCCTCTGCGGTGCCAGCGCCCGTTCACAACGTCCCCTGCGCTACACTTAGTCGCACTGTGGCGCTGCCGCGCCGCGCCCGAAACAAGGGAGACCCTCATGAAGAATACTCAGCTGCTGCTGGTTAACGATATGTGCGGTTACGGCAAGGTCGCGCTTTCCGCCATGCTGCCGGTGCTGTCGCACATGGGCTACCGTATCCATAACCTGCCGACGGCGCTCGTTTCTGACACGCTCAACTACCCCAAGTTCTACATCCACGACACCACCGAGTACGTGCGTCAAAGCCTCGCTATCTGGGAGGAGCTCGGCTTTGAGTTCGACGCCATCTCGACCGGCTTTATCGTGACCGAGGAAGAGACGCGTATCATCTCGGACTTTTGCCACCGCCGTGCGCAAAAGGGCACCAAGGTGTTCGTCGATCCCATCATGGGTGACAACGGCAAGCTCTATGCCGGCGTGCCCGAGTCCACGATTGGCCTCATGCGGCACCTGCTGGAGTGCGCGGACTACGCGGTGCCCAACTACACCGAGGCCTGTCTGCTCGCCGATACGCCTATTGCAGAGCAGATCACGCCCGATGAGGCCCGCGCCCTTGTGGACGCCGTGCGCGAGTTGGGTGCCAAGTCGGTGGTCATTACGAGCGCCGTGGTCAATGGCACGAACGCGGTTATCGGTTACGACCATGTAGCGGGGGAGTACTTCACGATTCCCTTTGAGCTCATTCCGGTCTATTTCCCGGGCACGGGCGACACGTTCTCGGCGGTGCTCGTCGGCCGCGTTATGGCAGGTTGGAGTCTGCAGCGCGCGACGTCCGATGCCATGCGTGTGGTGGCTGAGCTTATCGAGCGCAATGCCGACCAAGAGGACAAGTCGGCCGGCCTGCCCATCGAGGCCTGCCTGGACGTGATCGACCATGAGTAACGCTGGCGAGGGCGGCGTCAAGCCTGCGGGCGAGAACAAGCCGCTCGGCGCGCCGCGTGGCAAGCGTCCGCGTATCCGCGTGAGCTGCGTGGACCAGCTAGGTGCGTGCCGCTGCCACCATGGTCACAAGCCGGGCGACGTTTTTGACTTCGACCGCGATCGCGGCAAGATGTGCTCCATGGCCTGCCATGTGGGCTTTCCCTATATCGATATCCTGCGCTATGGCGGAACCGTGCCTGGCAACGAGCCCGGCATGGCAAAGTTCTGCTGTCCCGAGGTCGACACGTTGAACGTCTGGCTTGCCGAGATCGTCGACGAGTAACCGAGCGAGGATTTTCTCCCGTCGAAATATCGAGCGTGGATTATCTCCCGTTTTGGGCGCAATTTCGCACTCAAAGTGGGAGATAGTCCTCGCTCGATTTGTATGCGAGAATCCCGACCTCACTTATGCCCATGCTTAGGCGCACGCGTCGTTGTTCTGTGCGCGAGTAAGCTCAAATTTCTGCATTTCATCCGATTTCGATACTAAAAATCTCTGCATTTCATCGATAATAGTCGATATAAATATCTGCATTTCATTTATCGAGGCGATGGGAGAGCTTATGTTGCGCAGGAAAATCGCTGATGAGCTTGATTGTTGGCAGAGATCCATTGAACGAAAGGCGTTGTTCGTCACGGGTTCTCGCCAAATCGGTAAGAGCTACTCGATTCGCGAGTTCGGTAAGTCAAACTACGCAACCTATATCGAGCTCAATCTCGCGGAAAACCGCCAGGCAAAAGACGCCCTTCTCGGGGCGAGGGATGCTGATGACTTCATCAGCAGGGTGACGCTTCTCACGGGCAAGTCGATAGCGCCGGGCAAAACTCTTGTATTTATCGATGAGGTGCAGGAGGCGCCGGACATCATGACGATGGCCAAGTTCCTTGTCGAGGACGGCCGTTGTCGCTGGGCATTCTCGGGGTCCATGCTTGGGACCCAATTCAAGGGCGTCAGGTCTTATCCCGTGGGGTACGTCCATGAGCTCAGGATGTTCCCGCTGGATTTTGAGGAGTTCAGCTGGGCGATTGGGGTGAGCGAAGAGGCGCGAAGCTCGATTCGCAATGCGTGCCGCAACGAGACGCCGGTTCCTGGTTATATTCACGAAGCGATGATGGCGAACTTCAGGACCTATATCGTTGTCGGCGGTATGCCGGAAGTCGTGCAGCGATTCCTCGACACGCAGGGTGATTTGGCGTCCGTCCGCCAGCTCCAGTCTGAGTTGAACGGGCAATACCGTCGGGATATCTCAAAATACGCGAACGGACGCGCGCTCCAGGTGCAGAGCATTTTCGACCAACTGCCCGTCATGCTGGAGGGCGAGAACAAGCGTTTCGTGCTCAACTCCATAGATCCCAAGGCTCATTACGAGAAATACCAGCGAGATTTTGTCTGGCTTGTCGATGCCGGCGTCGCTCTCAAGACCGACATCGTGACCGAGCCCAAGTCCCCGCTGCTTAAGACGGCGCGGCCGTCGCAGTTCAAGCTGTATCAGTCCGATACCGGGATGCTGATGGCCCGTTATCCCATCGGGGTCGCCCAGGCGGCGTACCTCGACAGCAAGGAGCCCAACCTCGGCGGCGTGTACGAAAACGTGGTGGCTCAGCAGCTGGCTGCCCAAAATCGCCAGCTTTACTACTATCAGACAAAAAAGCGCGGTGAAGTGGACTTTGTGGTTGACGGACCGGATGGAACAGCTGTTCCGATCGAGGTTAAATCGGGCTCCTATTACCATGCGCACGCCGCACTCGGCCATGTGCTTGATACGGCCGAATATGGTGTAAGGCTCGGGATTGTTTTCTCGAGAGGCAACGTTGAACGCAGCGGAGCTGTTCTTTATTTGCCGCTATATGCGACCTGGGCCCTTTCGGATGTTTTGGGTGACTCCTGTGCCGAGGGGATAAAGCTGGAGGTCAAGCCGGTCTAGGGACAGTCCCCGACGCGACAAAGGGATAGTGCCTTTGTCGCATCCGCTATCCGAGATAATGAGCGTGGATTTTCTCCCGTCTAGAGCGCACTTGAATGCTCAAAGTGGGAGAAAATCCACGCTCGATCTGTATGCCGATGACGCGGCTCGCGAGGTTCGTGCCTCCGCGAACCTACAGCTGCTCGAGCATAGCGGCGCAACCGGCGAGCACGTCGCGGTAGGTGGCATCGAAATTGCCGGTATACCAGGGATCGGCCACGTCGCCGGGGCGATCGGTCCAGTCGAGCAAGCGCGTAATCCTGCCGTCGGGGTCGTCGCCAAAGATGCGACGCAGGCCGCGCGCGTTCTCAGCATCCATATAGACAATGCGATCCCAGTCGCCATACTCCGCGCGACGCACCTGGCGCGCGCGGTGGGCGACGACGGGGATTCCGACCTCGCGTAGCTTGGCAACGGTACCGTGGTGCGGCGGGTTGCCGATCTCCTCGGTCGAGGTCGCTGCAGAATCGATGACAAACTCGCCCGCGCGCCCAGCGCGGCGCACCAGCTCGGTAAACACGGACTCAGCCATCGTCGAGCGGCAGATGTTCCCATGACAGATAAACAGTACGCGTTGCATAGGACGATACCTTTCATATAGAAGGCTGCTAAAGGGTCGAAGCCGGACGCATGCCAAGTTTTATTTCTTGGCCAGTTTGAAGTAACGCTCAAATATCAATTCGAAAACGTAATAGAACATCAATCGACTGTCGAAGTCCATGCTGCCCAAGCGGATTTCTTTTTGCACGGTGTAGATGGGGTAGTCGGCTAGTTTCGAGAGAGAATTTCGAGAAAAGCCGGTGAGCGTGACGACCTTGCATCCGCGCGTTTTGGCTATCGATGTGGCGTCAATAGACACCTGCGTCTCACCGCTGACTGAAACGCTGAAGACCAGGTCGTTTTTGCCAAGCAGTTCTGCGTAATGCCTCATGACGTGGCGTTCACTGAGCGTGTCGGTATTCTTGCCCATTATTTTGAGCTTTTCAGCCATTTCGAGGCACGGGTACTTCGAAAAACCCGAGCAGAAGAACACGATATGCGAGGCGTCCTGGATAAGACTCACAACCGAATCGATGACCCGGTCGTTAAGCAGATCTTTGGTCTGTACGAGCTGGGTATCAAGAGGAAGTGCCTCGATAGTGAATCGATTGCGGTCGAGCGAGGCGGAATACGATTGTTTGAGCTCCGTAAACCCCGAGAAGCCAAGCTTATGGGCAAGCCTGACGATTGTATTGGGAGCGACGAAGAACCGTTCAGCAACGCTCTTAAGCGTGACATCGTCAATATCATCACGCAGCTCGATGATGTAGCGCATGATCTCGCTTTCGAGATCGTTGAGCTTGCTCTCGCCAGCTCGCACATGATCATAAAAAGATTCTTGATCTTTCATAAGATGTTTCAGCCCCTCGCACCTCGCCGTATATATGGTACCGCTTTGTGTAGCCAGGTGAGAAATCGGTAATCGGTCAAGATTGCCTATTGCCTATGAACTGGGCAAACGCGCGTGTTTGCCTACACATATCTGTGTCGTGAGCGAAATCATGTGTCCCCGTTTCGCATTGGCCCACACGGGGACTCGCAAATGACCTTATGTCGCAAAATATCAATCGAAACGAAGCAAGCCGAGGACAACCGCGGAGCCCAAGGTCTTCGAGAACACCGATCAGCCAACCCTGGAGGGACGGAACATGAAGGATAAGCTCAATATTGTGATCGTTGGCGGCGGCTCCACGTGGTGCCCTGGCATTCTTAAAGCCCTGACCAAGCACATGGACATTCTGCCGCTGAACCGCGTGATGCTCTATGACATCGATGCCGAGCGTCAGCGTCCGATCGGCGAGTTTGGCAAGATCCTCTTTGCCGAGGAGGAGCCCGGTGTGGAGTTTGGTTACACCACCGATAAGGACGAGGCATACACCGACGTTGACTTTGTGCTCTGCCAGATTCGTACCGGCGGCTACGAGATGCGCAGCAAGGACGAGAAGATTCCGCTGCATATGGGAATCATCGGCCAGGAAACGGTGGGCCCTGGCGGCATGGCTTACGGTATGCGCTCCATGCATGACATGGTTGAGATCGTCAACGACGTTCGCGCTCATAGCCCGGAGGCGTGGATTATCAACTACACCAACCCGGCTGCTATTGTGGCATATGGTCTCGAGCGCGTCCTGCCCGATGAGCATCGCGTCCTCAACATCTGCGACCAGCCTGTCAACCTCATGCGCTCTTACGGTCGCCTGCTCGGTCGCGATATGAGCAAGACGGAGCCCGTGTACTTCGGCCTCAATCACTTCGGTTGGTTCAAGCACATCTACGATGAAGAGGGCCATGACCTCGTCCCGCAGATTAAGGAATACACGGAGAAGAACGGCTTCCTTCCTGCCGATGCCGAGCAGCGTGACCAGTCCTGGCTTGATACCTACGCCATGGTCAAGGACATGCTCGAGGACTTCCCCGACTATCTGCCCAACACTTATCTGCAGTACTATCTGTATCCCGAGTACAAGGTCGCTCACCTCGACCCCGACTACACTCGCTCCGACGAGGTTATCAACGGTCGTGAAAAGCGCGTGTTCGCCGAGTGCGAGCGTGTTGCCAAAGTCGGCACCGCAAAGAACTCCTCGGTTGTGCAAAACGACGCTCATGGCGATATGATCGTGGAAATCACCTCGGCCATTTATCGCAACACCAACAAGACCTTCATTGTCATCGTGCCCAACAACGGCATTATCGAGGGCATGCCCGATGACGCCATGGTCGAGGTCGCGGCAAGCGTGGGCGCCAATGGCCCGCAGCCCTATGCTGTTGGCAAGATCGGTACCTTCTATCGCGGCCTTATGGAGAACCAGTACGCCTATGAGCGCCTGACTGTTGAGGCTTGGATGGAGGGTTCCTACGAGAAGGCTCTGCAGGCACTCACGCTTAATCGTCTGGTCGGTGACGCAAAGAAGGCTCGCAAAGTGCTCGACAAGCTCATCGAGGCCAATAAGGATTACTGGCCGGAGCTTAAGTAGCTAGTTCCATAGCGCTTGATAACTGTTATGGGGCGTGTGGGTTGTAGAACTGCACGCCCCGTTTCTTTAAGAGGGGTATCCCATGAACAAAGATGAGCTGCTGGCAAAGTTCCAGCGTCTGGGCAAAGTCCTCATGACGCCTGTCCTGATCCTGCCAATCGCCGGCATCCTTCAGGGCTTTGGCAATGCCTTTACCAGCCCCACCCTTACGGCAGCTGTTCCCTGGCTTGCTGCTCCGGGCTTTGCGATCTTCTTTTCGATTCTCAAGGCCGCTGCCAGCATCGTTATGAACAACATCCCGGTTATCTTCTCGATTTGTCTCGCCTATGGCTTCGCCAAGTCCGAGAAGGCTACCGCGGCGCTTTGTGGCTTTTTGGGCTACATGTGCATGAACTCCGTGATGGGCACGTTCCTTACGGCGACTGGTGTCATCGATCCCGCGAATCTTACGACGGGCCAGAGCACGATCCTCGGTATCACCACGCTCGACACTGGCGTTATCGGTGGTCTTCTGGTGGGCGCAATCGTCGCATGGTTGCATAACCGTTACTACAAGATTGAGCTGCCTGCCGTGTTCTCCATTTTCAACGGCACGCGCTTTATCCCGGCGGTGACGCTGCTCTCATGCAGCATCCTCGCATTGGTCATGTCCTTTGTTTTCCCGTTTATTCAGAACGCTCTCGGTGCGCTGTCCGAGTTCATCAAGACTACGGGTGCCTTTGGTGCATTTGTCTACGGCGCCGGCGAGCGCATGCTCCTGCCTTTTGGCCTGCATCACTTTGTCTATTTGCCGTTCTTCTTCACGTCGCTCGGTGGCGTCGAGACCATCGACGGCCAGACTGTTCAGGGCGCTATCAATATCTACAACGCGATCCTGGGCTCTCCCAGCACGCCGTTTAACATCGAGGTCAGCCGTTTTGTCATGAACGGCAAGGTTATCTTCGCCATGTTCGGCCTGCCTGGCGCTGCGCTCGCCTTCTACAAGACGGCGCTTCCCAAGAATAAGAAGAAGACCGCAGCGCTCATGATTGCCATCGTGGTGCCTTGCATCCTCTCCGGCATTACCGAGCCGCTCGAGTACTCCTTCCTGTTTATCGCGCCCATCCTCTACGTGTTCCACGCTCTCATGGCTGGTCTTGCCTATGCGCTGACCTATATCCTGCAGTTCAACGTGGCTGGCTCCGCGTCCTTCGGCGGCCCGCTCTTGTCGTTGATCTTTAACGGCATTATGGGTGCAGCCAAGGGCTCCAACTGGCAGGTTATCCTGTTCCTCGGCCCCATCTACTTCGTGGTGTACTACTTCGTCTTCAAGTTCATCATTCTTAAGAAGGACCTTAAGACTCCCGGCCGCGAGGAAGAGTCCGACGATGAGGCCGAAAAGGCTCCCAAGACCGTGATTAGCGACCTCATTCCCGCCATCGTTGAGGCAGTGGGCGGCGACAACAATATTAAGTCTGTCGAGGCCTGCTTCACCCGTCTGCGCATCCAGCTCAATGACTGTGACAAGGTGGTTGATGACGCCGAGTTTACCGAAAAGCTCGAAGCGCGTGGCATCGTGCATGTCAACGGCGGCGTGCAGATTGTCTACGGCAACATGGCATCTAACTACGCAACCCAGATGCGCGAGCTGCTGGGTATGGAGTAAACGACTCGCATATCTATAAAATCCAGTATAAAAGGCGGCGGCAGACAATGCGTCTGCCGCCGCCTTTGAGGTGCCCCGCGCACATTTCGTGTACTTCGGATACACGAAAACTGGAAAATCGTGCATTCGAAGTACATGAGATCGAACCACAGCTAAAGGGGCTGGCTTAGCCTGTCGTCAGGTAAGCGTCGCGACTGGAACGATAGACGTTTTAGAGGGAACCTCGCTCTACGCCCTTGCCCGCCTGCGCTCCCAGCGAGCCAACTTAATCGTCACCAGCGTAAGCGCCCAGGCCACAAGCGAGAAGGCGGCGCCCACTGCGCCCACGTACGCAATGCCAACGCTGCTTACCACGGCGCCGCCCACCGCGGTACCAAACGAGATGCCGACGTTAAACGCCATGGGTTCAACCGAACTTGCGAGTACCATCGACTTGGGATGGCGGCTGCGTGCCACGTCCATAAAGTGCGTGATGCACGACACCGAGAACAGGTACATGAGCAGCGCCAAGCTAAAGACAAAGACCAGCGCGAGCGGCATGGTGCCGCCCACAGCAAACAGCCCGAGCAACGCCGCAGCCTGCAACACAAACGTTACAAGCAGCGCCTTCATGCCAAAGCGCGCATCGATCCATCCGCCCAGGATGTTCGAGATCAGGCAGAACGCGCCATAGGCCATAAGCGTGGTGCTCGCCTGAACGGTGCCCATACCCAGCACCTGCTCAAGATAAGGTGTCACGTAGCCGTAGAATACGTAGACCGACCCCACGCCAAACAAAAAGATGAGCATGCCGGTGATGATGCTCGGTTCGCGTAGAAGCCCCGCCTGCTCGCGAAAGGTGGCAGGCTCGTCGGTTTGCCCAGCGCGCGGCATAAACGCCACGAGCGCTCCGCAGATCAGAACGGCAAAGGTCAGCGTACCGTACATGGCCACGTGCCAATCGAGCGTGTCGGCCACAAACTTGCCGATCGAAGTGACAAAGACCATTGCCACGGAAAACGCACCGTACACGACCGAGATGGCAAGCGAGGTTTGCTGCGGGGACAGCAGCTCGGGGATGTACGTCACACCCACGGCGAGCAGTGCGCCCGAGACGGAGCCCAGGACAATGCGCGAGATAAACAGTACCTGGAAGTTGGGCGCCAACGCCATGACCAGGTTGCCGAGCACAAAGACGATGCTGTAGCACACGAGCAGCTGGTAGCGGCGGAAGCGTCCCGTGCTGAGCGCAAGCACCGGCGTGGCGATAGCGTAGACGAGCGCAAACACGCTAATAAGTTGGCCTGCAGTGGCAAGTGATACGCCGAGTTCCGTTGCCAAGTCGCTCTCGATGCCGATGACCACGAACTCGGAGCAGCCGAGCGAGAATCCCAACAGCACGAGCAGCGCCAGACAGAGCTTGGTGCGCGCGGGGGAGAGCGCGGCGGCGGTTGACTTACTTTTAGGCGTGGTTGCGGCGGTCAAGGTTGTCACTCCAATGTCGCATTAATAAGCGGGATTCAATCCCTGCAACTCTAACAGAATGTGTCAGGTGCCTGCCCCCTTTGTCGCAGGCTGCGCTTGCCTGTATAGTCGCAATACAGGCGAAGATGGTCTCAGGTACATCGCGGGCGACAGGAGATCCCATGGGTATGCATACGACAAAGGTTTCAGTGGGCGAGGGCAAGTTTGCGCTCGAGGCCCAGCTGACGGTGACGCCGCGGGGCATGGTGGTGTACGCCTGCTCGCCGGAGTTCGCGCATCTGGGCGCCACGGCGCAGGCCATTCCGCGCCCCGAGCCCGGTCGCACGGCGACGGTGAGCATCCTGGCCGTTCCGTGCCATCGAGACGAGATCCCAGCGCACGATATCGCGGCGGCGTTGGCCACGCGCTTTGGCGTGCCGGTCGTTGCAAGCACGGGTTTTCATGTTGAACAGGCGAGCGGGGACGACCTGCAGCGCGTGCTCGACACCACCAAGGAGCTCATCGCCGCGCTCGAGGAAGCCGCAGCCCGTATTCTGCGCGCCGGTTGGGATGAGGGCGGTGCGGGCGCCGAGGTCGTGGCGGTCGATGCCGCGACCGGCGAGGCGCTTGGTCCTGTCGACCGCATCGATGCCCATGTCGGCGAGGGCATCCTGCATCAGGCATTTCTGACGCTTTTGGTCGAGGGCCGGGGCGAAGACGCGCGCCTGCTGCTCTGTCGTCGCAGTCCGCTCAAACGCCTGTGGGGCGGGGTGCTGGCCGATGGCTGTGCCGGCCATCCGCTCCCCGGGGAGGACGTTGTCGCCGCGACGGCGCGCCGCATCAACGAAGAGCTTGGCATCACGCGCGAGCCTGATCAGCTCAAGCACCTCGGACACGTGGTGTACCGCGAGGACCACGGCGACGGCCGCTGCGAGTGCGAATGGTGCGAGGTGTTCGCAGCCCATGTTGAGCTGGGCGAGCTACGCATCAACCAAGAGGAGATCTCGGAGGTGCGCCGCGTGGCCCCGTCCGAACTCGACGGCTACCTGCAGGGTCGCCCCGAGCAGCTGGTCCCCTGGCTCCGCGAGGCCCTCAGCGACCCATCCATCCGTACGGCTCTCGCTATGTGACATCGGACAGTCCCTTTGTCACATCCAAGCCGTCACAACATTCGGCGAAAATCTCGAAAACGAGGAAAAGCGTCGAATGTTGTGACGGTTTTTTGTCCAGGGGATCGCCTCTCATCCAAAAAATCCGCTTGACTGTATTGCCGCAACACAGCGCAACGTAAGGGGTGTCCGATAACGGGCGCCCCTTTTTAAGTGGCCAGCGTGGCCGCGAGTCCGGAGCGCCCCCAACAAGAAAGGTGGGGAGATGGAAGCGGAAAAGAAGGCGTTTAAGATCACCAAGCGCGAAATTGGCTTTGTGCTGGGTATCGTTGTCTTTTTGCTGGTGAAGTTTCTTCCTTTGGCGGAGCTGAGCTCGACGGTCGAGCTCACGGTCGGCGGTCAGACCTGTCTGGCACTGACGCTCGCCACGGTGGTGTTCTGGGCATGCGGTGTGGCACAGCCGGGCTTTGTGGGCCTGCTCTATTGCGCGCTGCTCGTTCTGTTCAAGGTGTGCGTGGACGACACAGGCGCCGCGAGCATCTCGGCGACGGTCGCCTCCACGTTTAGCTCGTGGACTAAGGCCACCATGTGGCTTGTCATCGGCGCCTACCTCATCGCCAGCGCGGTCAAGGAGTCGGGCCTGGGCGAGCGCATCGCCTATGCGTTCATGCTCAAGTTTGTGCGCGATGCCAAGTCGCTCATCATTTCGATTTTCGCACTCACCTTTGTGCTGTCGCTGCTGATCCCGCATCCGTTCCCCCGCGCCTTCCTCATCCTCGCCGTCGTCTCGGTTATCGCCGAGTCCGCCGGCTACGGTGACGATGATCGCGGCAAGCTCGGCTTCCTCGTGTTTGCCGCTGCCGCTCCGGGCTCCATGTTCTTCCTGACGGGCGACTCCACACTCAACCCGCTCGTTGCGCAGTACAGTGCCGAGGCCGGCGGCATGAGCCCGTCCTTTGTCGACTGGTTCCTGTACATGAGCGTGCCTATGCTGGTCGCGCTGCTGTGCACCCTGTTCTTGGGCCTCTTCCTCTTTAAGCCCAGCAAGGAGCTCGTCTACGATCGCGAGCAGATCGTGGCCAAGCAGGCCGCGCTCGGCAAGCTCTCCGTCAAGGAGATCCGCACCATCGTGTGGCTTGTCATCGCCATCGCGCTGTGGCTCACCGTCTCGGGCGATTACATCGGCTGGGTTACCCTGGCCATTGGCGTCGCACTCGCCATGCCCATCATCGGCGAGGTCCTCACCCCTGCCAGCTGGAACGCTGTCGACATCAAGTCCCTCATGTTCCTGACGGCCGCCATGGCCGTGGGCTCTGTGGGCGGTGCCACCGGCATGAACGCCTGGATCGCCGACGTCGTGCTTCCCAGCTCCGTGCCCGAGAACATCTTCCTGTTCGCCCTGCTTGTCGCCGCGCTCTCCATGATCATCCACATGTTCATGGGTTCGGTCATGGCCGTGCTCGGCGTGTGCGTGCCGGCGTTCATCAGCTTCGCGGCCGGCTCCAGCGTGAGCCCGCTCGCCGTGGCGCTCATCGTCTTCACGTCCATCAACATCCACTACATCCTGCCGTTCCATAACCTGCCGATCCTTATCGGCGAGGGCAAGGACGCCGGCGGCTACACCTCCAAAGAGGCCATGCGCATGGGCATTCCCCTCACTGCGGTCGTCTTTATCGTCGTGCTGGTCGAGGCTGCCTGGTTCCATCTCTTTGGCCTGATGTAAACGGTCGAGCGCTTGGCTGTAATTAGCCGAGTGCTTGAACTGCGAGTGCCCGAGCGCCCCATCCATGAGCGCCGTGGCCCCACTACGTTCCCCAGCCCGGCGGCACTCCCGCCGCCGGGCACTCTCCCGAAAGGAGCACGCTATGTCCACTACCGATGCTTCCCAGATCCACGATCTGCGCTCCGCGCTCGACTTTTTGCGCGAGATGCCGGGCCAGCTGCTCGAGACCGACACCCAGGTCGATCCCGATGCCGAGGTCTCGGGCGTCTATCGCCACGTGGGTGCCGGCGGCACCGTTATGCGTCCGACCAAAGAGGGTCCGACGATGATCTTCAACAACGTCAAGGGTTTTGACGATGTCAAGGTCTGCATCGGCATGCTTGCCAGCCGCAAGCGCGTTGCCGCCCTACTCGACCTCGACGAGGAGCACCTGGGCCTCGAGATCGGCAAGCGCTTCGAGAACCTGATCGCGCCCAAGCAGATCGCCGAGGGCAAGCACGTCGACTGCCAGGAGGTCGTGTACAAGGCGACCGACGAGGGCTTTGACCTGCGCAAGATCGTTCCCGCTCCCACCAACACGCCTGTCGATGGCGGCCCCTACATCACCATGGGCCTCGCCTACGGCACGAGCCCCGACGGCTCCCAGTCCGACGTGACCATCCACCGCTTCTCCTGCGTCGACAAGGATAAGCTCGCCATGTGGATTACCCCCGGCAGCCGTCACCTGGGCGCGTTCTTTGACGAGTACTGCCAGCGCGGCGAGGACATGCCCATCTCCATCTCCATCGGTCTGGACCCCGCCGTGTACATGTGCTGCGGCTTCGAGGCTCCCACCACGCCGCTCGGCTTTAACGAGCTGCAGATTGCCGGCGCCCTGCGCGGCCACGCCGTCGAGCTTGCCGACTGTGTCACCGTTCCGCAGAAGTGCATTGCCAATGCCGAGTATGTGCTCGAGGGCTACCTCATGCACGACGAGACCATCAACGAGGACGTCAATGGTCACGGCTACGCCATGCCCGAGTTTCCCGGCTACACCGGTGGCGCCAAGGTCTGCCCGGTGATCAAGATCACCGCCGTCACCACGCGCGTCAACCCCATCATGGAGAGCTGCATCGGCCCTTCGCACGAGCACGTTTCCATGGCCGGCATCCCCACCGAGGCTTCCATCTACAAGATGGTCGAGACCGCCATCCCGGGCCGCCTGCTCAACGTTCACGCCGCCCCCTGCGGCGGCGGCAAGTTCGTTGCCATCATGCAGTTCAAGAAGTCGAGCAAAAATGACGAGGGCCGTCAGCGCAACGCCGCCATGCTCGCTTTCTCGGCATTCTCCGAGCTCAAGCACGTGATCCTGGTTGACGAAGACGTCGACATCTTCGACATGAGTGACGTGATGTGGGCCATGACCACGCGCTTCCAGGCCGACGTCGACCTCATCACCATCCCCGGCTGCCACTGCCACGTGCTCGACCCGTCCAACGACCCCGCGTTCGATCCTTCGATCCGCGAGCACGGCATCGCCTGCAAGGCCATCTTCGACTGCACGGTTCCGTTCGACCTCAAGAAGAACTTCATCCGCTCGCAGTTCATGGAGATCGACAAGGACAAGTGGGCCAAGGAGATTGCTTTCTAGTAAGTAGCCCTACCAAGTAGTTAAGGAGTTGTCATGCCTGAGTCTTCTGTCCGTCCCCGTCGCATTGTCGTTGGCGTGTCTGGCGCCAGCGGTGCCGCGCTGGGCCTTGAGTGCCTCAAATGCCTGCGTCAGGCCGGTGCCGAGTCGGCGCTTGTCGTCACGCGCGGGGGAGAGATCACCATCGAGCAGGAGCTCGGCATGACGCTCGACGAGTTTGCGTGCTATGCCGATGCGGTCTACGACAACAAGAACATCGGCGCCGCCATCGCAAGCGGCACCTATCCGGTCGACGGTATGATCGTGGCCCCCTGCTCCATGAAGACGCTCGCCGGCATTGCGAGCGGCTACAGCGAAAACCTGTTGTTGCGCGCGGCCGACGTGCAGATGAAAGAGCAGCGCCGCCTGGTGCTCATGGTGCGCGAGACGCCCTTCAGCGCCATTCACGTCGATAACATGGCGCGCCTGGCGCGCGTGCCCGGCATCATGCTCATGCCGCCCATGCTCACGTTTTACAACGGCCCCGCCACGCTCGATGACGCGGTGCATCACATCGCCGCCAAGGCGCTCGAGGCCGTCGGCGTGTCATGTGCAAACTATAAGCGCTGGTCATAGGCGTCTTTAGGGTAGGATACGAGGAGTGTTTGAGCCCGCTGCCCCTGTGGGCGGCGGGCTTTTCGCGTCAAAGGATGTGTCGGGAGGATCTATGCAGACGGGCATGTATGCGATTAGCGAGATGGCGAGCTTGTTTAACGTTTCGCGCCAAACGCTCATCTACTACGACAAGATCGGCCTGTTTAAGCCCGCCGTGGTTAACGAAAAAGGCTACCGTTTCTATTCGCCCACGCAGATCCCGCTCATGCGTCTGATCTGCATGCTGCGCGACCTAGGGCTCGAACTCGACGAGATTGACCGCCTGACCTCGACGTTCGACATTGGCGAGATGACCGATCACCTGCGCTCGCGGGTGCAGGCGCTCGACAAGCAGATTGCCGGGCTCAAGGCTGAGCGCGCGAGTGTGCAGGAACGCCTGAGCTTTTACGACGAGGCAGTCTACTGGCGCGAGCGCGAGGGCAGTCCGGAACTCAAGCAATTCGAGCGCCGCTACGTGGTCTTTGAGGAGTTTCCGGGCGATATCGAGCGCGGTCGCTCGATGCTTCACCCCACGCTCATGCGGGCAATCCTGCGCATGCGCACGCTGACGGGCACGCGCCCCATGCGCGGTTGGGGCGCCATGCTGCGTCGCGAGGCGCTGCATTCCGACGATCCCATCGCCGGTGCCGGCTCCTTTGCCGTACTGCCGCGCGGTGCCGAGGAGCTGCTGCCGAGCGACGCTGCCGAGCTGGCAGAGATCGGCATCGAAGTGCTGCCCGAGGGCACATACCTGTGCATGAGCCGCTGGGGCATGCCGTACGAGCCCGAAGGCATCCGCGCCATCGTGGCCTGCATGGACGAGCACGCGCTCCAGCCCATCGGCAACGCCTTCGACTTTTGCTACCTCGATACCACGAGCTACGACGAGTCCCACCAAGAGGACTTCTGCTGCATCCAAATCCCTGTTACCCTCCAGATGTGACAAGGGGACTGCTCCTTCGTCGCATTCGTGGTGTGGCTGCTGCCTAAACCGTCACAACATTCGATGAAAATCTCGAAAACGAGGAAAAGCGTCGAATGTTGTGACGCTTTTCCTGTCTGTGCCGGCGAGCTCCCGTGCCATCTGGGGGTATAAGGCTGGCAAGTGTTTATTTGCGAGGCTTAAGGGGCGCCCCGTATGGATATCGATAACTTTGAATGGTGGTATAGCGAGGGCGAGGCTCCGGACGAGGAGTGGGACGAGCCCGCGCCGCGTGACGTGTCGAGCGACGAGGACGAGGCCGGCAACGATGCTGCTGTCGAGCCTGACGCCGCCTCCGATGCCGCCGAGCCCCTGACCTTTGAGCAGGCTTGGGCCCAAGCCGAGGCCGATGAAGCTAAGGCCGATGCCACGGCCACACTCGGTGAGCCTGCGGACATGTCCATCTCGCCGGCCAAGATCCCGCAGCCGCGCCATAACATCGACCCCGGCAGTACGGCATCCTTCAGCATTCTCGACGTGCCCTCGCAGGGTGCCCAAGCACCCGCGCCCACACGTCGCCCCGACCTGGCTCGCGAGGAGGACGCGGGCCGTCGCTCTCCGCTCGGCCCCATCCTCATCGCCTTCATGGCCGGCGTTATCGCATGCTCGGTAATTGGAAACGTCTGGAGCCACGTTGAACAACAACGAAAAGACGCCGCCAAGGTCGAGATGTCCGTCGAACAATCGCTCAGCCGCACGCGCTCGGTGCATGTATCGGTCGAGGTCAAGGACGGCGCGACGTGGGACACCGCGCGCGGCGACAGCCAGATGCTCGTCCATATCGTGGGTCGCACGCTCAAGGGGCAAGCGATCGACGAGTACCAATACGTCAATTCCGAAGGTGACGGCATCGAGCTCAAGCCCGGCGACTACGAGCTCACGGTCGATGAGCCGCCCGTCGCCACCGACGGCACGCGTTACCGTGCCTCAAAGCGCATGGTTCCGGTGAGTTTTAATTCACAGGCGCCCGATACGGTCGATAGCACGCCGCAGGGCGGGTTTGACCTTTACGCTATTGCTCAATAACTGCACCTGTCGCTCAACCCCGCCGCCAAGAGTGGGACAATAGCCCTCGACACCGTTGTTTACTATTGGAGGAAGTAGCATGTCCACCGTCACTACCATCAAGCGCGGCGGCCTCACCGCGGCCATCGATTCCATGGGTGCCCAGCTCACGAGCCTTGCCCTCAACGGCAACGAGTATCTGTGGCAGGGCGATCCCACCTTTTGGGGCAAGCATGCGCCCATCCTGTTCCCCATTGTGGGCTCGCTGCGCAACAACACGGCAACGTCTGCGGCCGGCACCTGCGAGATGCCGCGCCACGGACTCGCGCGCATCGTCGAGCACAAGCTGGTCGAGGTTTCGGAGGACGGCTCCTCGGTAACGTACGAGATCACCGATACGCCCGAGTCGCTCAAGGCCTTTCCGTTTCACTTTAAGCTCAACATGACCTATGCCCTGACCGGCGACGCCACGCTTACCCAGACCTTTGCCGTTACGAACACCGGCGACGTGGACCTGCCGTTCTCGGTGGGCGGCCACCCCGCATTTAACGTGCCCGCCCCCGGTGCCGAGGACGAGGTATTCGAGGATTACGAGCTGGCGTTTACCGAGGCCTGGACGAACGAGGCTCCCATCATCACGCCCGACGGTCTCATGACGTTCGAGGGTAGCTACAAGGCTCCCGATAACTCGGACGTGCTGCCCATCACGCACCGCAGCTTCGATAACGATGCCATCATGTTCACCGATACTCCGGGCTCCACGCTCACGCTGCGCGGCCGCAAGTCGGGCCACGGCGTCAAGATCGACTTTGAGGGCTTTAAGTACATCGGCGTGTGGTCTGCCGCCAACGACGCTCCGTTTATGGCGCTCGAGCCCTGGACCGGCCACACCACCATGGACACCGAGGACGATGTCTTTGAGCACAAGGTCAACACCATCACGTTGGCACCGGGCGCTACCGACATCCGTTCCTTTAGCGTCACCCTGCTCTAGAGGTTCCGCCGTTCTAACGAACGACGGACCGGTCGACGCTGCGCGCCACCCAGAGCGACAATTTGTCATTCAAAAGGCAAGGCATGACCAGAAGGTCTATGCCTTGCCTTTTTCATGCCAAGTGGTACATGGGGCAGGCTGCTTTGCGCCAATCGTCCTCGTGTGTCTATTAATTTTTCGCGCACATGCCGCGCTGCTGGTTGCGGGCGTATATCCTGTCTTATTGTCAGCAAAACGAAATTGGGAAGGCACCAGATGCAATCTCGACAACAGCGCGACGCGCATCCACAGCCGGTATGCAGCCGTCGCATCTTTTTGGGTAGCGCTCTCGCTGCGGGCGCTTCTGTCGTCGCCGGCGCACTTGCCGGCTGCCAGCGTCCCTCCACGCTGGAAGTAGTTCAGTCCACGACGGGCGGCGGTCGCGACGACCTGTCCGATTCTGTGATCGGCAAGGATAAGATCCGCATCGGCATGGAGGCGGCCTACGCCCCGTACAACTGGCAGGTTTCCGAGGCCAGCGAGTTCACGATCCCCATCGACAACGTGCAGGGCGCCTATGCCGATGGCTACGACGTGCAGATCGCCAAGATCGTCTGCAAGGCCCTTGGCGGTGAGCCCGTTGCCGTCAAGCAGAGCTTCTCGGGCCTTATCGACTCGCTCAACAACGGCCAGATTGACCTCATCATCGCCGGCATGAGCGCCACGCCCGAGCGCGAGGAGTCCGTCGGCTTTTCCGACCCGTACTTCATTGGCTACTTTGGCCTGTTCGTAAAAGAGGGCTCGCCCTACCAAAACGCCACCAAGCTCAGCGACTTCAGCGGTGCCACGGTGCTCGGCCAAAAGGACACCATGCTCGATACCGTCATCGACGAGATTCCGGGCGTTGTGCACAAGAACCCGGTCGATTCGGTCCCCACGGTGTTCTCGAATCTGCTGCAGGGCACGTGCGACGCCGTGACCTACAACACTGAGAACGAAAAGGGCTATATGGCCCAAAATCCCGGTATCGTCCCCATCCACTTTGCCGAGGGCGAGGGCTTTAAGCAGGAGGTCACGGCAAATGTCGGTTGCCGCAAGGGCTCGGACAAACTGCTTAAGCTCATCGACAAGACACTCAAGGGCATTAGCCAAGAGGAGCGCGACCAAATGTGGGACGCGTGCCTCGACCGTCAGCCGGCATAGGGAGGCAGCATGAAAGCCATCAACCGTCTGGCCTCCTTTATCAAGGCCGACCACCGTTATGTATACCTGGGCACGAGCGTCATCGCGGCGCTCGGCCTGGCGTTTAGCCAGCGCAACCCCACACCGCTGAGCTTCTTAGCCCCCACCGGTATCTTCCAGGATTGCCTTTGGGCGATTCTTTGGGCCTGGATCGTCGTGTCGGCGGCAGCGCTCGTCACCAAGGTTATGCACTGGAGCGACTATCGCGAAAAGTCACCGTTTGCATCCGAGCGTTTCCGTCGCGGCGCGCGCCTGGGCAGCTATGTCGTGGTCGTCATCGCGGCGATCTTTTTTGTCGACCGCTGCGTCATGTCGTTTATCGACCTGGTGCAGGTGAGTATTGTCTCGGACTCCAACCCCAGCGACTTTTTGTCGAGCCTGGTCTACATGACCTACAAGAGCGGGGACTTCTTTATCCGCGGCATCGAGATCACCATCGCACTTGCGACCTTCGGTACCGTCATCGCTTTTTTCCTTGCGCTGCTCTTTGTGTTTTTGCGCATTCAGACCTTCGATCGCGTGGACAACGACTTGGTGCGCTTCTTTATGAGCATTGGCCGAGGCTTTGCGACCATCTACTCCACCATCGTGCGTGGCACGCCCATGATGGTCCAGGGCCTACTCATCTATTACGCGGGCTTCACCGTTTTGCGTGGCATGGGCTTCGAGACCGCCCAGGCCAACCAGATCTGGAGTACCTTCACTGCTGGCCTCGTCACCATCTCGCTCAACTCTACCGCCTACATGATGGAGGTCCTGCGCGGCGGCATCGAGTCCATCGATCCCGGCCAGGCCGAGGCTGCGCGCTCGCTGGGCCTGTCGCAGTGGCAGGCTATGCGCAAGGTCGTGTTCCCTCAGGGTATTAAAAACGCGATCCCGGCGCTCACCAACGAGCTCATCATCAACATCAAGGATTCGTCGGTGCTCTCGGTCATCGGCGTGTTCGACCTCATGTACGCCACCACCACCGTCGCCGGCGTGTACTACCGCCAGATGGAGGTCTACTGCGTGGCGCTTGTGGTCTATCTGATCCTGACGCTCGTGGCGAGCCGCCTGCTCGAGGCCTTTGGCAAAAAGCTCGGCGCCGAGGCTCCGGCCACGCTGCCCAGCTCTAACTAGGCTTAAGACGAGGAGAATCATCATGGCAGATACCGCCACTACCGGCACTGCGGCAGCCGTGCAAAACCAAGAGCCGCTTATCCGCGTCGAGGGCCTGCGCAAGAGCTTTGGCTCACTCGAGGTACTCAAGGGCATCGACCTGTCTGTCAATCCCGGTGAGGTTGTCACCATCATCGGCGCCTCGGGCTCGGGCAAATCGACCTTCCTGCGCTGCCTCAACCTGCTCGAGACCCCGGACGCGGGCCACATCTGGTTCCACGGCCAGGACCTCACGGCCGAGCGCTGCAACATCAACAAATTGCGCGAGGACATCGGCATGGTGTTCCAGGGCTTTAACCTGTTCAACAACATGGATGTGCTCGACAACTGCACGCTCGCGCCCGTCACGCTCAAAAAGATGAGCAAGGCCGAGGCCGAGAAGGTCGCGATGGAGCATCTGACGAGCGTGGGACTCGAAAAGTTCGCGCACGCCGCCGTTGGTCGCCTGTCCGGTGGTCAAAAACAGCGCGTGGCCATCGCTCGTGCCCTATGTATGAATCCGCAGATCATGCTGTTCGACGAGCCGACCTCCGCGCTCGACCCCGAGATCGTGGGCGAGGTGCTCGAGGTCATGCGCAAGCTCGCCGCCGACGGCATGACCATGGTCGTCGTCACGCACGAGATGGCCTTTGCCCGAACCGTATCCGACCGCGTGGTCTTTATGGACAAGGGCGTGGTACTCGAGGACGCCGCGCCGGCCGAGCTCTTTGGCAATCCCAAGCACCAGCGCACCCGCGAGTTCCTCTCGCGTTATCTCGAGGACAAATAACCGACCGCAAACGCTTACGTTGCAGGGCCGCTCCCGTGGGGCGGCCTTTGTCGTCACAATCGAAAGGATGTCATGGCCGAGGTTTGGCGCTTCTTTGCGCATGAGGACGATTTTGCCGATATAGACGAGGCCGGCGCGTGCGAGCGCTTGGGCCGCGTGCTGTCGTTTCCGACCATTTCGAGCATGGATGCCGAGGCGGTGGATTGGCAGCCCTTCGACGACCTGCGCGCGTATATGCAGCAGGCCTGGCCGCACGTATTTGCGGCGGGTAAGGCTGAGCTCATCGATCGTTCGTTGCTGGTGACGCTTTCCGGCTCCGACTCCGCCCTCAAACCCGTCATGCTCATGGGCCACATGGACGTGGTCCCCGTGGTGCCGGGTACCGAGGCCGACTGGACGCACGCCCCCTTTAGCGGACAGGTGGACGACACCTACATTTGGGGTCGCGGCGCTATCGACATGAAGGATCAGGTCGCAGGCATTCTCGAGGCGGTTGAGTATGCGTTGGCGCACGGTTGGGAGCACAAGCGTTCGCTGTTGCTCGCCTTTGGCCAGGACGAGGAAACCACGCAGTACGGCGCTGGAGCTATCGGCCGCGTGCTCGAGGAGCGCGGTGTTGAGCTCGAGTTCCTGATCGACGAGGGTGACTACCGTATCGTTTCGGCTGCCGAGTACGGCGCGGGCGAGGGCTGGCTTATGCATGCCGACCTGGCCGAAAAGGGCTACGCCGATATCGTGTTGAGGACGCGTAGCGAGGGCGGGCATTCGTCCAACCCCTACGGCGGCACGTCGCTCGAGGTGTTGAGCCGTGCCATCACCGCAATCTGCGATATCGAGTGGCCGACGCGCGTCACGGACCTGCTTGCCGCACAGCTCGTCGAGCTGGAGCTCTACACGGCCGACGAGATTGCTTCCAACAAGGACGCCATCGTGCGCGAGTGCCTCGCCAGCAAGAAGCTCTATCCGCTCGTGACCACCACCTGTGCACCGACCCAAATCGAGGGCGGTAGCACCGGTGCTAACGTGATGCCGCAGGATATGTGGGCCAATATCAATTTCCGCATGCTCGAGGGCACGAGTGTGGCCGATGTCGTGGCCTGCTGCCGCGTCGCCGTTGCCGAGGCGGGGCTCGCCGACCGTGTCGAGATCGAGCTCGGTCCTGGCAGCTCCGAACCCTCGCCGTCTCCGCGCATCGGCGGACCGGGACTCGAGACCGTCCGCGCCATCGCCGCCCGCTATTTCCGTGATCCAGAGGGGACGGAGGAAAACGGATCATCAGCGGCGGGCGGAGCTCCTATCGGTATCGTTCCCTCGACCGTGATTGGCGCGACCGATGCTGCCAACTACCAGCGCATTTGCCCCGAGTGCATTCGCTTCTCGGCCTTTGTGGTAGACGATGACGAGTGCGAGCGCGGTGTCCACGGCACCAACGAGCGCATCACCCGCCGCGCCTACCTCCAGGGCGTACGCTTTTTCATCGCTCTGCTTCAAACGCTCTAGAATGTGACAAAGCGACAGTCCCTTTGTTAGCCGTTGGGTGTTCCTATAGTTTTGTCAACCTTCGACGCTACTCCCGGTAGGGCACCCG